>CAZXZF010000001.1:0-13251 GCA_964645095.1 uncultured Desulfocurvus sp.
GAAGATCTGCCCGCGCGCCTTTGGCGTGGGCGCGGACGGCCTGTTCTTCCTGGATCATCCCGCAGCGGGCCCGGCCACAGGCATGGACGCCGACTACCGCTGGCATTTCTTCAACGCCGACGGCTCGCGCGCGGAGATGTGCGGCAACGCCAGCCGCTGCGCCGGGCGCCTGGCCTTTGCCCTGGGCCTGGCCGGGGCGCGCCAGCGCCTGGCCACGGACGCCGGGGTCATCGCCATCGAGGTGCTGCCCGAGTCCGGCCAGGTCAAGGTGCAGCTGACCACGCCCAAGGCTATGGCCCTGGGCGCGCGTTTACGCGTGCTGGACCGCGAGACCGAGGTGCATTTCGTGAACACCGGGGTGCCCCACGCGGTGATCTTTGTCGATGACGTGCGCGCGGTGGACGTGGCCGCCGTGGGCCGCGCGGTGCGCTTCCACGGGCACTTCGCCCCGGCTGGCGCCAACGTCAACTTCGTCCAGGTGCTGGATTCCCGGAGCACGCTGGTGCGCACCTACGAGCGCGGGGTGGAGGGCGAGACCCTGGCCTGCGGCACGGGCGTGTCTGCGGTGCTGGTGGTGGCCGGCGCCCTTGGCCTGACCGGGGAGCGCGTGGAGAACAGCACCAGCGGCGGCGAGGTGTTGGTGACGAGCCTGGAGAACGGCAGCGTGTTCCTGCAGGGCGCGGCGGAGCTGACCTTCACGGGCGAGCTGAACCTTCCGGCCCTGGGGTTGCCCCTGCCTGGCCAGGCGGGCTGATCCCGCTTCACGTCGGTCGACTTGTCTCCGGGGTGCCGCTGCCCTTGATGAAGGCTACTTCGCGAAGTGCTTCCGGGCCGCCTCAAGGGCCCCCTGCGTGGCCGCAAGCAGGCTGTCCAGGGTCTCGCAGAGGCCTGGCAGCAGCGCGGTCAGGCCATCCGTGGCCGCGTCCTCCAGATTTCCCGCAGCCCGGCTGGCCGGGGCCGCCCCCACGCTGGCGCAGGAGCTCTTGAGGGAGTGCGCGGCCAGGCGCAGGGCGCTCGTGTCGTTCTGCTTCAGGGCCGTTGCCAGGGCTTCGCGCTTGGCGGGCAGCTCGGCCAGGAAGATGTCCATGACCTCCATGAAGAGTTCGCGGTGCCCGCCCAGCATGTCCAGGGCGGCGGGCAGGTCCACGAGGTCCGGCCTGATCCCGGCCGGGTCCTCGGGCCGGGAGCCGGGCACGCTGGCGCTCTGTCCGGCCAGGATCTCGGCCAGGTCGCGGAAGCTTACGGGCTTGGGCACGAACCCGCTCATGCCGGCCTCGGCGCACTTCTCGCGGAAGGCGGCCACGGCGTGGGCGGTCATGGCCAGCACGGGCACGAAGCGGTTCAGCTCCCCGGCCTCTCCGGCGCGCAGCTGGCGGGTGGCCTCCAGGCCGTCCATGACGGGCATCTCCACATCCATGAGCACCAGGTCAAAGTTCTCGTGCCGCAGGAACTCCAGGGCTTCCAGGCCGTTTACGGCGTGGCGGCTGGTGTGTCCCAGCCGCCGCAGGAAGGCCTGGGCGATGACCGTGTTGGCGGGGGTGTCCTCGGCCAGGAGTATGTGCAGGGGGCGGACCTGTGCGGTCGGCTCCGGGCTTGCGGTCGGCGCCTGCCGCTCTGCCGGGGCCTCGGCCCGGGCAAGGGGCAGGGTGACGAAGAAGGTGCTGCCCGCGCCAGGTTCGCTGTTGAGCCAGATGTCCCCGCCCATGAACCGCGCCAGCTGCCGGCAGATGGCCAGGCCGAGGCCCGTGCCGCCATACTTGCGCGAGGTGGAGCTGTCGGCCTGGGTGAAGTTTTCGAACACCAGGTGCTGGACGTCCTCGGGGATGCCGATGCCGGTGTCCTTGACGCGCAGCAGGACCTGCACCCCGCCCATGAGCGCGCCGGTGGGGCTCTTGGCCCTGGGCGGCGAGTCCGGCCCAACCGTCTCCAGGGTGATGCCGATCACGCCCGCCGGGGTGAACTTGACGGCATTGGCTGTCAGGTTGACCAGGACCTGGCGCAGGCGCGCGGGGTCGCCGCTGACGTAGGCCGGCACGTCCTGGCCGATCTTAACCGTGAGCCGCAGGCCCTTGCGCCCGGCCTCCACCGCGAGGGGCTCCACGGCGCTCTCCACCAGCTGGCGCAGGTCAAAGGGGATGCGCTCCAGGCTGATGTTCCCGGACTCCACGCGGGAGAGGTCGAGGATGTCGTTGACCAGGGCCAGGAGGGTGCGCCCGGAGTCGCGCAGGGCTGCCAGGGAGCGGCCGCGCTCCTCGGCCGTGGCGGCCATCTCGGCCAGTTCGGAGAAGCCCAGCACGGCGTTGAGCGGCGTGCGGATCTCGTGGCTCATCTGGGCCAGGAAGTCGCTCTTGGCGCGGCTGGCCTTCTCGGCGGCCTCCTTGGCGGCGATGAGCTCGCGCTCCAGGCGCACGCGCTCGGTGATGTCCGTGGCGAAGGTGCAGATCTTGTCCGGGGTGCCCGTCTTGTCGCGCAGGGGGAACTTGGTGACGAGCATGGTCAGGGTGCGGCCGTTGGACATGGGGAAGTCGGCGATTTTGGTCAGGGGCAGCCCGGAGTCCAGGATGTCTTTGTCGCCTTTTCTGGCCGTGGCGGCTTTCTCTGGCGTGTAGACATCCTCAATGGTCTTGCCGATGGCCTCGCTGGCCGACCGGCCCCAGATGTCCTCCAGGCGCTTGCTGGCCAGGAGGAAGCGGCCTTCGCGGTCGCGGATGGTGATGAGCATCGGGGTGTTCTCGAGGATGCCGCGCAGGTGCTCGCTGGTGCTGCGCAGCTCCTCCTGGGCGCGCTTGATGTCGGTGATGTCGGTGATGGTTTCCAGGCGCGCCGGGCGCCCGTCGACCCAGCGGAGGGCCTGCACGCGCACCAGGCTCCAGGTGCCGGAGTCCCTGTCGTGCTCCTGGCGGGTGTGCACGCCCAGGGGCTCGCCGTGCTCGTCCAGAAGCCCCTGGCGCGGGCAGTTCCGGCATTGGGCCTGGCCGCCGCGCACGGCCTCCCAGCAGGGCCGGCCCAGGATGTCCTGATCCACGATGTCCGGGCCCATGGCGTCGCGCACGACCTTGTTGGCGTAGAGCACGACGTTGGTCTCGGCATCGGCCACGAAGATGGCGTCGGCCTGGTTCTCCAGCACGCGCAGGAAGCGTTCGTTGGAGCGCTTGAGCTCCATCTCCATCTGCCGCCGCTCGGTGATGTCCGTGGAGAAGCCCTGCACGCCGATCAGGTCGCCCGCGTCGTCGTTGAGGGCGCGCGCGGTGAGCGCGGCCCAGAAGGTGCTGCCGTTGCGGCGGTACGCCTCATGCTCGAACCGGGCGACCCGGCCTTCGGTGCGCAGCAGGTGCAGCAGGGTCTCGCGCCGCTTGGGGTCCACGTAGAGCTGCCGGGAAATGTCTGAGACCTCCGCCTTGATCTGCTCCAGGGAGTCGTAGCCGTACATCTCGATGTAGGCCGGGTTGGCCTCCAGGATGTGCCCCTGGGCGGTGGTGACGAAGTAGCCCTCCTGCGAGTTCTCCAGGAACTGGCGCAGCCGCTGCTCCGAGCTGCGCAGGTTGGCGTGGGAAGTCTCCAGGGCCTCGGCCATGGCGTCCACGGCGTTGGCCACCTCGGCCAGTTCGCCCTTGGCCTGGCTGTGGATGCGCACGGAGAGGTCCCCGGCCCCCAGGCTCCTGACGGCCCCCAGCACAGCTCCTGCGGGCTTCAGGATGGTTCTGGCCACGAGGCTGGCCGCCAGGAGGCTCAAAACTGCGGCCGCCAGGAGCCCCAGGGCGTTCTTGCGGCCGCTGGCCTCGGCCGGGGCCAGGATCACCGCCACCGGGATGCCGACGCGTACGTAGAGCTCACGCCCCGGCTGGGAGGTGAGCGGACTGTAGGCGAAGATGCGCTTGATCCCGTCCTGGCCCAGCTCCTGGAGGATGGTGTCGCCCTGGCGCACCTGGTTCATAACCGCACGCGAATCGGGAATATATTTTGCATGTTCTGCGGTGCGCGCGGGGAAATGGGCACGGATGTCCCCCTGGGCATCGACGACGCACACGGAAGAGCCCGGCGGAAGATCCAGGGAGGCTGCAAGTTGCTCAAGCCAGTCGAAACCTATGCCGACGCTCATGGCGCCAACCAGGCGGCCTGCGGAATCCAGCACCGGGCAGCCCTGCACGATGACCGGGAGTGCGGAGGCGCGGCTTACGACGAATTCGCCCCGGGTGCAGGTGAGCGTTCCCGTGACGCTCTGGAACCAGGCCCGATTGGCGACGTTGAAGGGCTTGAAGTCCGGCAGGGAGTTGGCCACGAGATCGCCCCGGACGCTGAAGAGATTGCACACCACGTAATGCGGCGACTGGCTGACGATGTCGCGCAGGACCGGACCCACGGCCTTGGTGCCGCGCAGCTGCATCTCGGGCAGGCGGGCCAGGGCGAAGAGCATCTGCCTGCCCCCGGCGAGGATTTCCCGGCCCTGGGCCGCCACCCGGTCGGACCGGGCCTGCACCGCATGCAGCGACTCGCCCTGCAGGTGCCGGCGGAAGTCCTGGTTGAGCGACACGGCCACCAGGATGGCGGGCGCAAGGGAGAGCAGGGCCAACAGGCCCAGGCGGAAGGTGAGGCTGTGGAAGAAGGACGATCGCATGACCCAGCACCCCAGGCGGAGCGTGCGTGCGCGCCCCTGCGGGCAAGCATAGTCTTTTTGCCGCGGCGGCACAATGGCCCGTTGCGCCAGGAGCTTGAACATGACCGTTGCTGAGAGCGCCGCACCGCTCAGGCGTCCGCTGGTGAGCGTGGTCATCCCCTGCCACGACTACGCCCGGTTCCTGCCGCAGTGCCTGGAGGCCCTGCTGGCCCAGGACCTCGATCCCCTTGAGCTGGAGATCGTCTTCGTGGACGACGAGAGCGGCGACGGCTCCCTGGACGTGGCGCGTTCTCTTCTGAGCAACATGCCCTTCGGCTCCTGGCGGAGCCTGGGGCTTACGCGCGTGGGCCGGCCCGGCCCGGTGCGCAACGCTGGTCTGGCCCTGGCCAGGGGCGAGCACCTGCTCTGCCTGGACCCGGACGACCAGCTCCTGCCGGGCTTTCTGCCGCGCTGCCTGGAGGCTCTTGAGCGCGCGGACGTGGCCTACACCGGATATTTCGAGGACTCCGGCGGTGAGCTCCGGGAGGTTACGCCGCCGGACTACAGCCCCCTGCTTCTGGCCAACCAGAACATCCTGCACACGGCCTCGCTCACGCGCCGGGCGGTCTACGAGCGCGGCGCGCGCTACCGCAGCGCCACGGCCTACGAGGACTGGGACTTCTGGGTCCAGGCGGCGGCGCAGGGCGCAACGTTCGCGCGCATCGACGAGCCGCTTCTGGTCTACCGCCTGCACGAGCAGGGCTATTTCCAGGCTGCGCAGAAGCAGGACGGCGCGTCCAAGGCGCGCATCGTTGTGGACAATCCGGCCTTCTTCCCGCCCTGGACCAGGGCCTGGGCCCGGGGCCTGCTGCGCGGCGAGGCCTGGGCCGAGCCCTTCGGGCGCGGGCTCATCCCGGTGCTGCGCGAGCAGACCGGCCTGGCCCGGCAGGGGGCGGAGCACCCCCCTGGACCGCCCTGCGGGAATCAACTACCCTGCGAGGGCGCACAGGGAACGGCGGGCGAATCCTGTTGGTGAAGAAATACGCAGCGGAAATGGGCAGACATGGCGAGATGAAATGAGCAGCCAGGGCGACACCAACAACGGGCATCAGTGCCTCCCCGAGACCGAGCACCGCCGCTACGGCCGCATCCTCGTGGCCGTCACCGTGGCCGGGGCGCTGTTCTGCGCGGGCCAGGCGGTGCGCTGGTGGCAGGAATACTCCAGGGCCCAGCGCCTGGAGCGGGCCGTGCACGAGGTCTACCAGCGCGCGCTGGGCGGTGATCCGGGCAAGTCGCCCTATGGGCGGCTGCAGTTCGAGCTGGGCAAGCTCCGGGCCGAGGCCTCGCAGCGCCTCGACCTGGTGGAGCTCCTGGCGGCGCTTTCGCGGCGCGCGCCGGAAGGGCTGCGCATCACGGAGGTGTCCATGGCCGCGCAGAGCGGCGTGGTCAGCGGCACGGCGCAGAGCGCCCAGGATCTGGAGCGCTACCAGTCGGCCCTGGCCACCGAGGGCCTGTTCACGTTCTCCGTGCGCGCGGTTGAGGCCTTTAAGACCCCGGTGCGCTTCGAGTTTTCGGTGAAGGTCCGCGACCGGTCCGCGCCGCCCAAGGTGGACCGATGACCTGGCAGTGGATGGCGCGCCTGACGCACCTCACGGCCTCGGCCCAGCGCCGTCTGTGGCGGCTGGTGGTGCTGGCCTGGAGCGTTGGCCTGATTGCGGCCTGGGCGGTGCTTTCGGCCTTTACCAGGGTGGCCGAAAAGGCCTACGAGGACGCCGGGCAGACCTACGTCATGGTGGCCCCCCTGGCCGCAGAGGTCATGGACCTGCGCGGCCGGCACATGGTCCTGGGGGCGCTGCCCCCGCTCCAGGCTGCGGAGCAGGTGGCCCAAGTCGTGGGCATCGGGCCGGAGCGCCTGCGCATCCTGCCCGTGCAGAGCTTTCAGGGGCCGGAGCGGCTGACCTTGATGGCGCGGGGCTTAAGCCTGCGCGAGCTGGTGGACGTCCTGCGCGACCTGCGCCTGCAGGCCGGGCTGTCCACCGAGTCGGGGCACATCTTTCTCCGCTCGGACAAGGACAAGCGCGTGGACCTGGAACTGGTCCTGACGCATTAGGACGAAAGGCGCACATGAGCACGCAGCAGACACGGCCCGCAGGCGACGGCGCGCCCCAGGGCCCGGAACAGAACGGGCAGAAGCGGCAGGACGGGCAGGCCGGACAGGACAGCCCGCGCGCGCGGCGTCTTTGGGGCGGGGCAGTGGCGTTGTGCGCGGGGCTTCTGGCCGGGCTGGTGCTCTACCTGCCCTGGGACACCATCTGGCACCTGGGGCTCAAGCAGTATGCCGCGCGCCATCCAGAGCTGCGCATGAGCTGGCAGAACGTGGACCGCGCCGGGGCGCTTGGCTTCCGCGTCAACGGGTTCGCGGTGGACTCGCCGGGCTGGAGCGTTTCGCCCCGGATGCAGTGGGTGGACGTGCGCCTGGGGATCACTCCGCTGGTGACCCTGCGCGTGGACAGCGGCGGCCGTGAGGCCCGGCTGGTGTATTTCGATTCCGGCGCTTTCGATGTCCTGGGCCAGGTCAACCTGGCCTGCCTGGGCCGCCGCGACATCCAGGGCAGCCTGGACCTGCGCAGCGACGGGGTGTTCCTGCGCGACCGGGGGGTCCTGGAGAAGGGCTTTCTGGATCTGCGCGGGGTCTCCCTGACCCTGCCCGGCAGCCTGTGGCTGGGCGACGTCGCCCTGGCCCTGGCCTACCAGGAGGGCGGCCTGCGCATCCGTTCCTTCACCCTGCGCGCGCCCGTGCAGGTGCGCGCCGAGGGCACCGCAACGCTGCGCCTGGACGACATCCTGGGTTCGCCCTTCAGCGTGAGCGGCGAGGTCGTCCGCGGCCGCGAGCCCGCCCCCTTCACCTCCGAGGGCATCCTGGGCGATTTTCTGGGCCAGGCCGCCCTGCCGGAGTGAATTGCCCTCCGCCGCAAAACCGGATACAATCAAGCGTTTGACACGCACCTGAAGCCTTGGCTGCGCGGGGAGGGAACCCTGTGGCCGTGGGGAGCCATCGCATGGGACGCCCTGGAGTTCCGGGAACCTGCGGCCTCATTGCCGCCCTCCTGCTCTGCCTGCTGGCTGGCCTGGGACTTTGGCCCGCGCCCGAGGCCCGCGCCGGGGCCGAGGACAGCGCCGGGGGGCTGCGCATAGGCCTGGAAGATGCGGCGTTCAAGGATTTTATTCTGTTCATGGGCCAGTTCTCGGGCAAGAACCCGGTGTTCCGCGTGGACCAGCTGCCCGACGCCACGGTGACCCTGGTCTCGCGCCAGAGCGTGGCCGAGGCTGAACTGGCGCAGATGCAGGCCCTGGTGCTGGGCGTCGCGGGCCTTTCCGCCATCCCGCGCGGCGAGGTCGTGTACCTGCTGCCCGATTCCAGGCGCCCGGCCCAGCCAGCCGGGCCGACGCAGATCCTGGCCCTGCGGCTCAGCCAGGGCCTTGCGCCGGGGCAGGCGGCCCGCGTGCTGGAGCGCCTGCGCTCAGACGTGGGCCAGGTGGCCGCCGCCGACCAGGGCCGCTGGGTGGTCATCCGCGACCGGGCTGAACGGGTGGCGCGCGCGCGCGCGGTGCTTACGGCCCTGGAGGCCGCGCCTGCCGGGGCAGTGCTGGAGCTTGCGCCCCTGGGGCGGGCCGAGGCGCGGCTGGCGGCGCGCAAGCTGGACATGCATTTTCGGGGTTTGCCGGGGCAGGCCCCGGTGGTTCTGGCCCTGGAATGGAGCAACTCCGTGCTCCTGGCCGGGAACATCGATCAGCTCGCCCAGGCCCGGCGTCTGCTCGCGCAGCTGGACGAGGGCGGGCGCGAGGCCCCGGCGCTCAGGGCCTTCCGGCTGCGCTACGCCAGGGCCGAGAAGGTGGCCGGGGTGCTGCGGGAGCTGGCCGCGTCGGACAAGCGCCTGGGCGGCCTGCGCGTGCGTGTGGACGCCGAGGCGGGCGCGGTGGTGGTGCTGGCCGAGGCCGAGCTCATGGCCCGGGTGGAGCGCCTGGTGGAGGATCTGGACCAGCCGCGGCCCCGTGTGCTGGTGGAGGCCCTGGTGCTGGAGCTGCCGGCACGGATTTCCGGCCAGGGCGCGGTCCTGGCGGTCACCCCCGGTCCTGGGGGCGGGGCGTCGGTGCTCGCGGGCCCGCCGCCGGGTTCGCCTGCCGGAGCGCGCGGCTTTGACCAGGTGGCCGTGGGCCTGGGCGTGAGCCTGCGCGGGCGGGCGCCGGGCGGGTCGGCGGACGGCTCGGCAAGCGGACCGGCGGAGCTGGATGTTTTGGCCGCGCAACTGGCCGCAGACCCCGAGGTGCGGGTGCTGGCCCGGCCCAGGGCTGCGGTTCCGGATGGCGGCGACATGCGCCTGGGCATCACCCGGCCAGCTTCGGTCGGGACAGGGCCGGGCGGGACAGGACCGGCCGGGACAGGGCCGGGCGTGGAGAGCCAGCGGCTGGTGTTCACGCCGCACCAGGACGCGGAGGGCGGACCGGTGTCCGTGCGCGTGAGCCTGGAGCATGCCGAGGCCCCGGGCCAACTCCAGGTGGCCGAGGCGCTGTTGCCCGAGGGCGCGTTGTTGCTGCTTGTGGCCAAGGAGCCTGAGGCCAGGGGGCTGGGAGCCAAGGACGCGGGTGGCGCGGATACCGGCGCAGGCTGGACGTTGTTTTCTTCCCGCCAGCAGGCCCAGGCCGGGCCTCGGCGGATGGGCATCGTGCTCACGGCGCGGGTTATTCGGGGCAAGGAGCCGGCGCCCGGCGCAAGCCGGGGCTTAGGCGAAGCAAAACCATAAGGCAGGCGGAAACGGCATGAAGGCCTTTTCTCAGAAGTATGCGCAAGCAAGCGAGTTCCTGGACGAACGCCCGGTTTGGCGGGAGGACTGGAAATGGCTCTTGGTCATCGCGCTCATGGGCTACGGGGTGACGCTGGCGATCCGCCTCATGGACGCAGGCAACTGGGCCGGGCCAGGTCTCATGGCGGACGGGGAGAAGCTGCTGGCCACCCATGACTCTTACGGCTGGCTGGCCGGAGCCAAAGGGGTGGGCAATTTCACGCGGTACGGCATGTCCTTGCTGGCGCGTGTGTTGAGCGGTTTCTTCGAGGCGCCCCTGTGGAAGGTCGCCTTCTGGACACCGGCCTATCTGGGCAGTCTCGTCGCTGTGTGCACGGCTTTCTGGGGCTGGCTTCTGGGCGGCCGCCGGGCGGCCATCGCAGCGGGCATGATCGGCGCGCTTGCGCCGGGCTTCTACTACCGCTCCCGGCTGGGCTATTTCGACACCGACCCCTTCACCCTGCTCATGCCCCTGCTGCTGGGCTTCATGCTGGCGCATCTGCTCTCGTTTTGCTGCACGCGCGGCTGGTTGGCCACGCCCCAGGAGCGCCAGGAAGGCGAGCCCATCCCGGCGGCCCTGCCCTGGCTGGCCCTGGGCTACGGGCTGGTGACGCGCGTGGCGCACTTCGCCCACGACGACATTCGGATGATCGGCGTTGCCCTGTTCTGGATCGCCATTTTCCTGGCGGCAGCCACGGGCCGTCCCGGACGCCGGCTGGAGGCCCTCAAGCTCCTGGTGGTGTATGCGCTGGCGGCGTATGCCGGATTCCGGCAGCACGGCATTGACGTGTTGGTCCCGACGCAGCACGGGTTGGCCATTGTCGGCGCGACCATCGGTCTCGTCGTGCTTCTCTGGCGCAGGCCCGAGCGCTTGCGGCCCCTGCTGGACCACCCCTGGGTCTGGTTGATCGCGCTGCTGATCCTGGCTGTGCTCGGCGACATGTTCGAACCGTTTGGGCCGGTTGCCGCGAAGGTGATGAGCTACCTGAAGCCTGTGACCGACGCGGCCCAGTCCGGCGGCGGCGCAGCCGCAGGGGTGGGGGCCGTGCCGAGCCCCGTCTATCCCGGCATCACCCAGAGCATCCGCGAGGCCAAGAACGTGGTGGACTGGACGACCTTCTTCGCCGGGGTCTCGGTGACACCCTGGACCGGGGTTCTGGGCGGGCTCGGGCTGGTGTCCATCCTGGTGCTGCGCCCGGCGTTTTTGCTGACGCTGCCGCTCACGGTTCTGGGCGTGGGCAGCCTGTTCATGGGCGTGCGCTTCGCCATGTTCGGCGGCCCGTCCTTTGCCCTGGGCCTGGGCCTGGGCGTGCACTGGCTGGCCAAGGCCATCCTGGACCGCACCGGCGCGCGCGCGAACTTCCTGACCCTGGTGCAGATCCTTTTGGCCGGGGGCTGTCTTTTGGGCTACGCGGGGATCTACCGCAACCTGGCGCCCACCCCGGTGCTGGCTCCGGCCCACGCCGAGGCCTTGATGAAGCTCAAAACCATTGCGCCCAAGGGCGCCACGGTCTGGACCTGGTGGGACTACGGCTACGCCACGCAGTACTATGCCGAGCGCATGACCCCGACCGACGGCGGCAGGCACGCTGGCCGCGACATCTATCCAACGGCCCTGGCCCTGATGTCGCCCTCCGCCCGCCAGGCGGCCCAGGTCATCAACATGAGCGCGGGCTTGAACCATGACCCGGCGCGCCGCTGGGACAGGCAGTCGGCCGCTGAGGTGCAGCAGGAGCTGGCCATGCTGGCCGCCTCGGACCAGCCCATGAAGCGCCCGCCCACGCAGTATGTGGTGGTCTGCTGGGAGAACATGAACCTGCTGCACTGGATGGGTTTTTACGGCGGCTGGGACGTGCTGGCCGGAAAGGGCACGCCAGCCAGAACCCAGACGATCGAAGAGGCCTTCAATATTGACCAGGGGCGTGGCGTCATGGTCTTTCGGGGAGGCACCGCGCCCATTGCCATCAAGAGCGTGGACGTGCTCGCGGAGCGGGGCACGCGGCGGGTCGGTTTCGCCGTGAACCCGGCCGCGCCGCATCTCGTCATCAACGACGTGGCCAAGCAGGTCCGGCTCATGGATGACACGGCCTACAACAGCATGGCCGTGCAGCTGCTCATCGGCGACCCGGCCCGGGCCGAGTTGTCCAGCTACTTCAAACTCGTGCATGAGGGCTTCCCCCTGGTGCGCATCTACGAGGTCCTGCCCCCGGCCCAGGAGCCGCAGGGACAGGCGGAGGCCTTCACCCAATGAGCATCCCCTTCATCGACCTGAAGACCCAGTACCGCCGCGTGGCGGCAGAGGTGGAACGCGGCATCCAGGCCGTGCTGAACTCCGGCGCGTACATCAACGGGCCCGAGGTGGCCCGCCTGGAGGAGCGCCTGGCCGGATATTGCGGCACGCGTTATGCCGTGGGCTGCGCCTCCGGCACGGACGCGCTGATGATGGCGCTCATGGCCCTTTCCGTGGGCCCCGGCGACGCGGTGTTCTGCCCGCCCTTCACCTTCATGGCCACGGCCGAGGTGGTGGCGCTGCTGGGCGCGACCCCGGTGTTCGTGGACGTGGACCCGGTGACCTACAACATGGACCCGGCCAAGCTGGACCTGGCCGTGCGCGCCGTGCGCACCGGGGACGCCGCCCTGCACCCGCTGCCGCAGCACCAAGGTCCGCTCAGCCCCAAGGCCGTGATCCCGGTGGACCTCTTCGGCCTTTTGGCCGACTACCCGGCGCTCTTGGCCGTGGCGGCGGCGCAGGGGCTCTTTGTCATCGAGGACGCGGCCCAGGCCTTCGGGGCCACGGGCGAGCTCTCCGGCGCCACGCGCCGGGCCTGCTCCTTCGGGCAGATCGCCTGCACCTCGTTCTTCCCGGCCAAGCCGCTGGGCTGTTACGGCGACGGCGGCATGTGCTTCACCGACGACCCGGAGCTGCTCGAACTGCTGCGGTCCATCCGCGTGCACGGCCAGGGCGCAGACAAGTACCAGAATGTGCGCCTGGGCATCACCGGGCGGCTGGACACCATGCAGGCTGCGGTGCTTCTGGCCAAGTTCGAGATCTTCGAGGATGAGGTGCGCCTGCGCCAGGACGTGGCCAGGCGCTACGCCGAGCTGCTCGGGCCCATTCCCGGCCTGACCCTGCCCGTGGTGCCTGGGGGCAACGTCTCGGTCTACGCCCAGTACAGCATCCAGGCCGAGACCAGCGCCCACCGCCAGGTATTGCTGGACCGCCTGGGCAAGGCCGCGGTGCCTTCGAGCATCTACTACCCCGTGCCCCTGCACCTGCAGCCGGCCTTTGCGGGCCTGGGCTACCAGCCAGGCTCCATGCCCGTGAGCGAGGCCGTGGCCGCGCGCATCTTCAGCATCCCCATGCACCCCTACCTCACGGCAGAGGCCCAGCAAGAGATCGCCCAAGCCCTGGCCGGATAGGGCTGGGCCTGGGCGGGGAGGAGCTATGCAGATCGTCTGGCGCACGTTGCCCAAGCTGGCCCTGCCTGCGGCCATCGGCCTGGGGCTGGCCTACCTGGCCACGAGCTTCGTGCCCCGGCCTGCGCCTTCCCTGCGTCCGCCCGAGGAGCTGCGCGCCCAGGGCCAGGCCTACGGCGAGGAGTCGCCCGTGGGGGTCATCCTGGAGCGCAACGTCCTGAACCTGGAGAGCTCGCCCTTCTTTCCCCTGGGGCAGCCGCCAGCGCCCATTGTTGTCCCGGAACCCGCTGCCCCTGCGCCCCCCGCCCAGCCGGCTGAACACGCGCCAGCGCCCGCCCAGGCCGCCTTTGCCCAGGCGGACACCAGCGTGACGCCTGCGGGGCCTGCCGCGCAAGCCGC
>CAZXZF010000001.1:13351-21392 GCA_964645095.1 uncultured Desulfocurvus sp.
CCGGATCAGCGCCACGGCCCCCATTTCCGGCGGCTCCAGCGTGCAGGGCCAGGCCGTGCGCCCGGCGGCGGTGTTGCCATCCGCAGCTCCCGGCGCAAGCGGCTCCGCAGAGCCTTTGGCGCAAACGGCCTCCGGCGCGACCGTGCCCGGCGCGCAGTCCCGGGCCGCGCCGGTCCAGGCAGCATCGCCCGCAGCCAAGGCCTTGGCCTCCCAGGCGAGCCCTCCGAAAGCCAAGGCCCCGGACCAGGCCGACGCCCCTGCGGTTCAGGCCGCACCGCGCCTGGGCCTTCAGGGCTTCCGGCTGGTGGGCGTCATCGCTGGCGGCGAGCGGCCCCTGGCCATGCTCCAGGTGGACGGGGCGTCCGTGTCCCTGCGCCTGGGCGAGGAGGCGCGCGGCTGGACCCTCGTTTCCGTGGAGCCGGGGCAGGTGCTGCTCCAGAGCGGAGCAGAGCGGCGCAGGCTGCTGCTTGGGGGCGCAGGCCCGGCGCAGCGCGCCAAGGGACCCTAAATCAAAGGCGCCGGGCTTCCGATGAGGATACGAGCCAGAACCACGCACAGCCCGGCCAGCCGCAGCCTAAGGAGAGCGCCAGTGTCCCGCCCCAAAGCCACCCGCCCCAAAGTCTCCCTTGTGGTCCCGGTCTACAACCAGGCCCAGTACCTGCCCATCTGCCTGGACTCCATCTGGTTCCAGGACTATCCCGACCTTGAGGTCGTCCTGGTCAACGACGGGTCCACGGACGCCACGGCCCAGGCCATCGTTGACTTCGAGCGCGCCCTGAAGGACGATGTGGCGTCCTACGCCTCATGCTTCGACGCCGAGCAGAACGTC
Source organism: uncultured Desulfocurvus sp. (assembly GCA_964645095.1). GTDB lineage: Bacteria > Desulfobacterota > Desulfovibrionia > Desulfovibrionales > Desulfovibrionaceae > Humidesulfovibrio. Next base: position 14,181 of record CAZXZF010000001.1, read on the forward strand.
ATCGAGCGCGTGGAGCATCCGCGCTTTCCGCAAGCCGGGCGCACCCTGCGCGTCATCGCGCACGAACGGAACAGGGGCCTGGCCCCGGCGTTGAACACCGGATTCGCGGCGGCCACGGGCGAGTTCTGCACCTATGTGCCCGCCGACGACGTGCTCCTGCCGTCCATGGTCACGGAGATGGTCGACGCGCTTCAGGCCGGGGCGGACTTCGTCTACGCCGACATGGCCATCGTGGACGACGCGGGCCGCGTGGTGCGCCGCTTCGCCCTGCCGGACTATTCCTTTGAGCGCTGCTTTGGCGACTGGTACCTGTGCGGCGTGGCCAAGCTCTACCGCACCGAATTGCACGAGCGCTTCGGCTTCTACGACGAGGCGCTCTTGGCCCACGACCACGAGCTGTTCCAGCGCTTTGCCGAGGGCGGGGCGCGCTTCACGCACATTGGGCGCGTGCTCATGAACGTGCGCGACCACGCCAAGCGCGAGGTGGACATCCACGCGCCGTCGAGCTGGAACCGCCTGCTGGAGGAGTCCAAGGTGCTGGTCAGGCGGGCGCGGGGGCACTTGGCCTCGGCCGGGCTTGGGCCCCGGGCTGCGGACCGCGTGGCCCCGGGCGCGCAGGCTTGCCTTTCGCCGGGCCTTGCGGCATGCAGCGACAGGAATACGGCGGCCTGCCGGGCGCAGGCGCTTGACGGTTCAGACGGGCCAAATATCTTGCCGCAGGGGCGCAAGGAGAAAGCATGACGGGCAAGGTTGCATTTGTCACCGGCATTACCGGCCAGGACGGGGCCTATCTGGCGGAGTTTCTGTTGTGCAAGGGCTACACCGTGCATGGCCTCAAGCGCCGCAGCTCCCTGTTCAACACCGGACGCATCGACCACCTCTATCAGGACCCGCACCAGCCCGAGCCCCGCTTCATCCTGCACCACGGCGACATGACCGATTCCTTGAGCCTGTTGCGCATCATCCAGCGCGTCCAGCCCGACGAGATATACAATCTGGCCGCCCAGAGCCACGTGGCCGTGTCCTTTGAGGAGCCGGAGTACACCGCCAATTCCGACGCCCTGGGCGCCTTGCGCGTGCTGGAGGCCGTGCGCATCCTGGGCCTGGAGCAGAAGGCCCGCTACTACCAGGCCTCCACCAGCGAGCTGTACGGCCTGGTGCGCGAGACCCCGCAGAGCGAGACAACCCCGTTCTATCCCCGCAGCCCATATGCCGCAGCCAAGCTCTACGCGTACTGGATCACCGTGAACTACCGCGAGGCCTACGGCATCCACGCCAGCAACGGCATTTTGTTCAACCACGAGTCCCCGGTGCGTGGCGAGACCTTTGTCACCCGCAAGATCACCCGCGCCCTGGCGCGCATCAAGCTGGGCCTGCAGGACTGCCTGTTCCTGGGCAACCTGTCGGCCAAGCGCGACTGGGGCCACGCCAGGGACTACGTGGAGGCCATGTGGCTCATGCTCCAGCAGGACACGCCGGACGACTACGTCATCGCCTCGGGCCAGCAGAAAAGCGTGCGCGACTTTGTCAATGCCGCGGCCCGGGAGCTGGGACTGGATTTCTCCTGGCAGGGCTCCGGGGTGGAGGAGAAGGCCTTTGACGCCGGGGGCGTGTGCCGCGTGGCCGTGGACCCGCGCTACTTCCGCCCCACTGAGGTGGAGTCGCTGCTGGGCGACGGGGCCAAGGCGCGTGAACGCCTGGGCTGGTCCGCGCGCACCAGCTTTGAGGATCTGGTGGCCGAGATGGCCCGCGAGGACCTGAAGGACGCCCGGCGCGACACCCTGGTGAAGCAGCATGGCTTTGCCGCCTGCAACTACAACGAGTAGGGTTGACGGATGCAAAAGGACAGCAGGATCTTCGTCGCCGGACACCGGGGACTGGCCGGTTCGGCCCTGGTGCGGGCCCTGGCGGCCAGCGGCCATGCCAACCTTGTCACCCGCACCCACGCCGAGCTCGACCTCACGGACCAGGCCGCGGTGCGCGGCTTCTTTCAGGCCGAGCGCCCGGAGCACGTGTTCCTGGCTGCGGCCAAGGTGGGCGGCATCCTGGCCAACAGCACCTTTCCGGCGCAGTTCATCCGCGACAACCTGGCCATCCAGACCAATGTCATCCACGAGGCCTGGGCCGCCGGGGTGGACCGGCTGCTGTTCCTGGGCTCCAGCTGCATCTACCCGCGCCTGTGTCCCCAGCCCATGCGCGAGGAGCATCTGCTCTCCGGCCCCCTGGAGCCCACCAACCGGGCCTATGCGGTGGCCAAGATCGCCGGGATCGAGATGTGCTCCGGGTACAACCGCCAGTACGGCGCGCGCTTCATGGCCGCCATGCCCACCAACCTCTACGGCCCGGGCGACAGCTATGACCTGGAGAACTCCCACGTCATTCCGGCGGTCATCCGCAAGATGCACGAGGCCAAGGTCCGTGGCGACGCGGAGGTGGTCATCTGGGGCACGGGCATGGCCCGCCGGGAGTTCCTGTTCAGCGACGACATGGCCGAGGCCTGCGTGCTGCTCATGCGCCTGCCCGAGGCCGGGTTCGCGGCCCAGCTTGAGCAGGGCGAGTTCCCGCTCATCAACATGAGCTGCGGGGCGGACATGACCATTGCCGAGATGGCCCGCATCGTGGCCGACGTGGTGGGCTTCACCGGGCGGCTCACCTTTGACGCCTCGCGTCCGGACGGCACCCCGCAGAAGATGCTCGACGTCTCCCGCATGACCGCCCTGGGCTGGCGGCCCCGGGTGGGCCTGCACGCGGGGTTGGCTGCGGCCTATGCCGACTATCTGGCGCGTTGGTGCGCACGGCCCAAACCGTAACCCCTGCGGGGCGTCATGTCCGAAAACGTCCTGGTTGCCGCCGCCGGAGTCATCCGCAGCCCAGGTGCACGGGCCTGGGGGAGTCGGCTCCGCCAGTGCCAGTGCCGCAGCACCGCAGGAGGTTTCTTGGAACGTCGAGAGGTTAAAAGGTAGGCAAGCGGGGCGCAGGCCCGCTCTGAAGCGCCGCTGGCCGCCGCCCGGAGCCGCCGAGGCGTGGCGCGGGAATTGCACAAAAATTCAGAAATACTTGCCAAGGACAGATGCATGACAGCGGGTAAAAAAATACTGAGCCTCGAAGAGATCAAAAGCCGCCTGGAGCCCCTGCGCGCCGCCGGAAAGACCATCGTCCACTGCCACGGGGTGTTTGATCTGCTGCACATCGGGCACATCCGCTATTTCAACCAGGCCCGCGAAATGGGCGATGTCCTGGTGGTCACGCTGACCCCGGACCGCTATGTGGACAAGGGCGCGCACCGGCCCGCCTTTTCCGAGCTCCTGCGCGCCGAGGCCATCGCCTCCTTGAGCGTGGCCGACTATGTGGCCGTGAACGACTGGCCCACGGCCGAGGAGACCCTGGAGCTGCTGCGCCCCAACGTGTACGTCAAGGGCGCGGAGTTCAAGAAGGACGGCTCGGACCGCACGGGCAAGCTGCAGAAAGAGATCGAGGTGGTGGAGCGCATCGGCGCGCGCATGGCCTTTGCCGAGGACATCGTCTTCAGCTCCAGCAACCTCATCAACCGCTACCTTTCGAATTTCCCCGGCGAGGTCCAGGAATACCTGGGCCTGCTCAGGCAACGGTACAGCATCGAGACCTTCCAGGACATCCTGGCCGACATGGCCGGGCTCAAGGTGCTGGTGCTGGGCGAAACCATTCTGGACGAGTACCACTACTGCGAGGCCCTGGGGAAATCCTCCAAGGACCCGGTGCTGGCCGTGCGTCACCAGAAGGGCGAACTCTTCGCCGGGGGCATCCTGGCCGTGGCCAACCACGTGGCCCAGTTCGCCGGACAGGTCACCCTGGCCACCGTGCTGGGCGAGACCGACTCCCAGGAGGCCTTCATCCGCTCCAAGCTCGCCCCTGGCGTGGAGCCGGTGTTCTTCTACCAGAAGGACGCCCCGACCATCGTCAAGCGGCGCTATCTGGAAGGCTATTCCATGAGCAAGCTGCTTGAGGTCTACATCATGGGCCAGGGCGGCCTGGACGGCGAGCGCGACCGCGCCTTCGCCACCTGGGTGGAGGAGCACGCCGCCGGCTATGACCTGGTGCTGGTGGCCGATTACGGGCACGACGCAGTGAGCCCGCGCATGGTGGAGACCCTGTGCCGCACGGCGCCGTTTCTGGCCGTGAACACCCAGGCCAACGCGGGCAACCGGGGCTTCAACACCATCTCCCGCTACCCCAGGGCGGACTTCGTGTCCCTGGCCGATCACGAGATGCGCCTGGAGGTGAAGGCCGCAAACGGCATGCTGGAACCGTACATCAAGGAGTACGGCAGGCGCCTGGGCTGCGCCTATATGGTCGTCACGCAGGGGCGCAAGGGCTGCTCCATCTGGAGCCAGGACGAGCGCTTCGTGGAGGTGCCGGCCTTTGCCCAGCGCGTGGTCGACCGCATCGGCGCGGGCGACGCGTTTCTGTCCATCACCGCCCTGGCCGCGCGCCTGGGTGTGCCCGGCGAGATCCTGGGCTTCCTCGGCAACATCGTGGGCTCCCTGGCCGTGGAGATCGTGGGCAACCAGAAGTCCGTGGAGAAGCAGGCCGTGGACAAGCTCCTCACGTCCCTGCTCAAGTGAGCGCCAGCCCCATGACGCAGGACCTCTTCGACCGCTCCCGGCTGAAACTCCGGCCGCTTGGCGAGCGTGCGCACGACCTGGATCTTTCGGTGATCCGCGTGCCCAAGCGGCCCGAACGCATCGACCCGGCCTTTGAGGCCGTGGCCCGCCGCCTGGTTTCGGCCAGGGAGCGTGGGGCCTCGCGCATCTTGATGATGGGCGCGCACGTGCTGCGCAGCGGCGTGCAGCGCTACCTGTTCGAGCTGATGCAGGAAGGCTTTGTTTCGCATGTGGCGGTGAACGGGGCCTGCGTCATCCACGACTTCGAGTTCGCCCTCATCGGGGCCACCACCGAGAGCGTGGCCCGGTACATCCGCACCGGCGAGTTCGGCCTGTGGGCCGAGACCGGGCGCATCAACGACATCATCAGCCAGGCGGCCAGGGACAACCTGGGCGCGGGCGAGGCCGTGGGCCAGGCCATCCTGGATGGCGATTTCCCGCACAAGGACATCAGCCTCCTGGCCCAGGCCCGGCGCCTGGGCGTGCCGGTGACGGCGCATGTGGGCCTGGGCTACGACATCGTGCACGAGCACCCCAACTGCGACGGCGCGGCCTGGGGCCAGACCTCGTACCGCGACTTTCTGCGCTACGCCCGCGCGGTGGAGGGCCTGGAAGGCGGCGCGGTCATGAATTTCGGCAGCGCGGTCATGGGCCCGGAGGTCTTCCTCAAGGCCCTGGCCATGGCCCGCAACGTGGCCGGGCAGGAGAACCGGAAGATCGCGGACTTCACCGCCCTGGTCTGCGACCTGGCCGACCTGCCCCGTGAGTGCCTGGGGACCGAGTCGCCCAAGGCCGACCCGCGCTACTTTTTCCGGCCCTGGAAGACCATGCTCGTGCGCACCGTGGCCGACGGCGGCCAGAGCCATTACGTGGCCGGTCCGCATGCGGAAACGATCCCCCAGCTTTGGGCCGCAGCTCTGGGCCAGGGCGCAGGCAAGCAAAAACCATAGTGGCGCTTCAGGCGCCAGCAACCCCTCAAGGAGTAGGCATCATGGCGGAGATCAAGAAGGTTCTGGTGACAGGCGGCGCGGGCTACGTGGGTTCGAACCTGGTGCCCAAGCTGCTGAAAGCCGGATACGAGGTCACGGTGGTGGATCTGTACCTCTACGGCGACGATGTGCTGGAGGCGGTCAAGGGCCATCCCGGCCTGACCGAGGTCAAGGCCGACATCCGCGACGCCGCCATGCTTGAGCGCGAGCTCGCCGGCATGGACGCCGTCATCCACCTGGCCTGCATCTCCAACGACCCCAGCTACGAGTTGAACCCGGACCTGGGCAAGTCCATCAACTACGACGCCTTCCTGTCCCTGGTGACCATCGCCAAGGGCAAGGGCGTGCGCCGCTTCCTCTATGCCTCCAGCTCCAGCGTGTACGGCATCAAGGAGGGCGAGGTCACCGAGGACCTGCCGCTGGATCCTTTGACCGACTATTCCAAGTTCAAGGCCCTGTGCGAGGAGTTTTTGAACGCCCAGGCCGACGACACCTTCATCGTCACCACCATCCGGCCCTCCACGGTCTGCGGCTACGCGCCGCGGCTGCGCCTGGACCTGACAGTGAACATTTTGACCAACCACGCCCTGAACAACGGCAAGATCACGGTCTTCGGCGGCACCCAAAAGCGGCCCAACCTGCACATCGAGGACATGGCCGACGTCTACCTCTTCCTGCTCAAGCAGCCCGAGGGGAAGATCCAGAAGAAGATCTACAACGTGGGCTACCAGAACTATACGGTGATGCAGATCGCCGAGATGGTGCGCGACACCCTGGGCAGCAACGTGGAGATCGTGGTGACGCCCTCAAACGACCTGCGCTCCTACCACGTCAACTCGGACAAGATCAAAAACGAGCTGGGCTTCGTGCCCCAGCACACCATCCAGGAGGCCATCCTGGACCTGCGCGGGGCCTTTGACAAGGGCCTGGTGCCGGACTCCATGACCGACATCCGCTACTACAACATCAAGCTCATGCAGGCCGTGAGCCTGGTGTAGGGCCATGAACCGCGCCGCCAGCATCAGCGACATGGAGGCCCTGGCGCGCCAGGCCAGGGGGCTCGTCATCAGCATGTGCCACAAGGCCAAGGCCGCCCACCTGGGCTCGGCCCTGTCCTGCCTGGACATCCTGGTGGCGGCCTATTTCTCGGCCCTGCGCCTGGACCCAGCCAATCCCGGCGACCCGGCGCGCGACCGCTTCATCCTGAGCAAGGGCCACGCGGCTCCGGCGCTCTATGCGGTGCTGGCCCTGCGCGGCTTCTTCCCCCTGTCCGAGCTGGACAGCTACGCCAAGGCGGGCAGCCCCCTGGAGGAGCACCCGGCGCCGGGCTGCGCCCCTGGCGTGGAGGCCGCCACCGGATCCCTCGGCCACGGCCTGCCCATCGGGGCCGGGCTGGCCCTGGGCGCCAAGATCACCGGGCGGCCCACACGCAGCTTCGTGGTCTTAAGCGACGGCGAGTGCAACGAGGGCTCGGTGTGGGAGGCTGCCATGTTCGCCTCGGGCAAGAGGCTGGACAACCTGCTCTGCGTGGTGGACTTCAACCGCTGGCAGGCCACGGGCCGCAGCTGCGAGGTGCTGGGGCT
>CAZXZF010000001.1:21492-27346 GCA_964645095.1 uncultured Desulfocurvus sp.
GCCTGTGGCCATCGTGGCGCACACGGTGAAGGGCAAGGGCGTCTCCTTCATGGAGGACGACAACAACTGGCACTACCGCGTGCCCAAGGCTGCGGAAGTCGAGCGTGCGCACCGCGAACTGGGGCTCATATGAGAAACGCTTTCGCCCTGGAGGTCACCTCGCGCGCGGCCTGCGACGAGCGCGTGGTCATGCTCTCCGGAGACATCGGCAACCGGCTCTTCGACCAGGTCAAGGGGCTGTGCCCGGAGCGCTTCCACAACTGCGGCGTGGCCGAGGCCAACATGATCGGCGTGGCCGCAGGCCTGGCCATGAGCGGGCTTAAGCCCGTGGCCTACACCATCACCCCGTTCATCACCACGCGCTGCCTGGAGCAGATCAAGCTGGACATCTGCGCGCACAACCTGCCCGTGGTCCTGGTGGGCGTGGGCGCGGGCCTGTCCTACGCGGCGCTGGGCTCCACCCACCACGCCCTGGAGGACCTGGCCATCCTGCGCGTGCTGCCCAATCTTATCGTGGTTTCTCCGGCGGACGCCGTGGAGGCCCGCCTGGCCCTGCGCGCGGCCCTGGCCCAGGATTCCCCGGTGTACCTGCGCCTGGGCAAGAAGGGCGAGCCGTTGATGCACAGCTGCGCGCCGGATTTCGCCCTGGGCCGGGGCATCACCCTGCGCCGGGGCCGGGAGGTCTGCCTGGTGGGCAACGGCACGGTGACGGCCTGTTGCGTGGCTGCGGCGGAGCTGCTGGCGGCCAAAGGCGTCGAGGCCACGGTGGTGGACATGCACACGGTGAAGCCGCTGGACACCGCACTGCTTCAGGACTGCTTTGAGCGCCACGAGCTGGTGCTGACCGTGGAGGAGCACTGGCTGGCCGGGGGCTTCGGCTCGGCCGTGGCCGAGTGGAAAACGGACACGGATACCGGTGGCGGGCGCCTCAAGCGCCTGGGCGTGCCGGACACCTTCCTGCACCGCACCGGCGGCCAGGGCAATGCCCGCAAGCTGGTGGGGCTGGACCCCGAGGGCATCGCCAAAACCGTGCTGGCCGAACTGGGGCGCGCATGAGCCCGGAGCTGCCAACCCAAGACTTCTCTGGCTTGCGCGTTGGCCCCTTGCGCCTGGGCGTGGATTTCGACAACACCATCATCTGCTACGACCAGGCCTTTGCGGCCCAGGCCCGGGCGCGGCAGCTTTTGCCGCCGGGCCTGGCCCCGACCAAGCTGGCCATCCGCGACCATCTGCGCGCGGCGGGCCGCGAGGACGAGTGGACCCTGCTCCAGGGCGAGGTCTACGGGCCGGGCATCCTGGCCGCAGAGCCCTTTGCGGGCGTCACGGCGTTTTTCCGGGCCTGCCGCGAGCAGGGTGTCCCTGTCTGCGTCATCAGCCACAAGACGGCCCGCCCGTACCTTGGCCCCTCGCACGACCTGCACGCCTGGGCGCGCTCCTGGCTTGAGGGGCGCGGCTTTTTCAACCCAATCGGGTCCGGGGGCGCGGGCTTGGAGCCGGGCCAGGTGCAGTTTCTGCCCACCAAGGCCGAGAAGGCCGCGCGTATCCGCGAGCTTGAAGTGACCCACTTCATCGACGACCTGCCGGAATTCCTGGCCGAGCTTGACTGGCCGGGCCTCGCGCGCATCCTCTTTGATCCCAACTGCGCCCATGCGGGAGAGGGCCGCTTTTCTTGCGCGGTCTCCTGGGCCGAGCTCACCGAGCGTCTGCTCGGTGCAGAGGCGCTGCGCAGATGAACGGGATGGTGGAGCCGGACGTGCTTGCCCTGGCCTCGCTTTTGGCGCGGCGTGCGGGCCTGCCGGAGCCGCTGGGCGTTGTCCAGCTGCCCGGCGGGCGCAACAACCGCGTGTACCGCGTGGACGGGGCTGAGGTGTCGGGCGGCCCCTGGCTGCTCAAGCGTTATTTCAGCCATCCCGGCGACCTGCGCGACCGCCTGGGCGCGGAATTCGCCTTCCTGACCCACGCCGCTGCCCTGGGCGAAGAGCGCACCCCGCGTGCCCTGGCCCGCACCGACGTGGCCGCAGGGGAGCCCAGCGCCGCCCTGTACTCCTTTGTGCCGGGCCGGGCGCTGGTGCCCGGCGAGGTCCGGCCGGAGCACGTGCGCCAGGCCCTGGACCTGGTGGCGCGGCTGAATGCCGGTCGGGAAGCCTGCACGGCGTTGGCTTTGCCCGTGGCCTCCGAAGCCTGTTTTTCCCTGCCGCAGCACCTGGAGCTTGTGGCGGGTCGCGTGACCCGGCTTGCAGCGCTTGAGCCTGTTGACGGGTTGGACCGGCAGGCCCTTGGGTTCGTAACCGAAGGGCTGGCTCCGGCCCTGGCCGAGGCCCGTGCCAAGGCCCTGGCCGTGGCCGCGCCCGAGGATCTTGTCCTGCTGCCACCGGGCCAGCGCTGCGTCTCGCCCTCGGATTTCGGTTTCCACAACGCTCTTTTGGGCGCAGACGGCCAACTCGTGTTTCTGGACTTCGAGTACGCCGGGTGGGATGATCCGGCCAAGCTGGTCTGCGATTTCTTTTTGCAGCCCCGCGTGCCCGCGCCCTGGGAGTGCCTGGGCTGGTTTGCGGGCGAGCTGGCCGGGCGGCTGGGAGCGCCTGGGCTGTCCCGGCGTGTTGCGGCCCTGCTGCCGGTCTGCCGCGTGAAGTGGTGCTGCATTCTGCTGGGGGAATTTCTTGCCGTGCCCAACGCGCGGCGCAGCTTCGCCGCTGGCCCGGACAGGGCGGACCTGGCCCAGCCCGACACCCGGCAGCGGCAGCTGGCCCTGGCTCAGGCCCTTCTTTCCCGCGACCTTCAATTACCGTAACGGAGAAGCCCATGGCCTATGTCGATTTCCTGAGCGCCGTGCACAAATCCACCAAGCGCGACTACCTCGGCCGCGTCAATGCCTTCCCCAAGGCCGAGGCTGCGGAGCTGGCCCGCAAGTGGGACGTGGACTACTGGGACGGCGACCGCAACACCGGCTACGGCGGCTACCGCTACGATGGCCGCTGGCGCGCCGTGGCCGAGGCCATGGTTGCGCACTACGGCCTCAAGGCCGGGCAGCGCGTGCTGGACGTGGGCTGCGGCAAGGGCTTCCTGCTGTACGATCTGGCCCAGGCCGTGCCGGGGCTGGAGGTCTATGGCCTGGACATCTCGGCCTACGCCATAGAGCACGCCAAGGAGGGCCTCACGGGCCGCCTGCAGGCGGGCCTGGCCCAGGACCTGCCCTTTGCGGACAAGTCCTTTGATCTGGTGTACAGCATCAACACCCTGCACAACCTCTACTGCTTCGACCTGGACCGCGCCCTGCGCGAGATGGTCCGGGTGGGGCGCGGGGACAGCTACATCTGCGTGGAGTCGTACCGCAGCGAGGCGGAGAAGGTGAACCTGCTTTACTGGCAGCTCACCTGCGAGGGCTTCTACACCCCGGAGGAGTGGCAGTGGTGGTTTAAGCAAACCGGCTACACCGGCGACCACTCCTTCATCTACTTCGAGTAGGGGGACACATGAGCGCCATTCCAAGGACCATGCGCGCGGCCATCCTGGTGCGCCAGCGCGAGCCCCTCGTACTGGACGAGGTGGAGCTGCCGCGCGAGCTTGCGCACGGCCAGGTGCTGGTGCGCGTGCGCTTCAGCGGCATCTGCGGCTCGCAACTGGGCGAGATCGACGGGGTCAAGGGCGAGGACGCCTTTCTGCCGCATCTCCTGGGCCACGAGGGCTCCGGCACGGTGCTGGCCGTGGGCGGCGGCGTGCGCACCGTAGCCCCCGGCGACGACGTCATCCTGCACTGGATGGAGGGCCTGGGCCTGCCCAGCGCGCCGCCCGTGTACCAGTGGCAGGGCAGGAAGCTCAACGCCGGGTTCGTCACCACCTTCAACGAATTCGCCGTGGTCAGCGAGAACCGCGTCACGCCCGTCCCCGCAGGGGTGGGCATGGATCTGGCCGCGCTCTTCGGCTGCGCCGTGACCACCGGCTTCGGCGTCATCGACAACAAGGCCGAGGTCAAGCTCGGGCAGAGCGTGGCCGTGCTGGGCGCCGGGGGCGTGGGTTTGTCCATGATCCAGGGCGCGGCCCTGGCCGGAGCCTGGCCCATCATCGCCGTGGACCGCCATGACAACCGCCTGGATCTGGCCAAGGCCATGGGCGCCACGCACTGCGTCAACGCCGACGCGGAGGACATGGAAACGGCCCTGCGGAACATCCTCGATCGTGAAGGGGGCCCTGGCGGAGCGGACGCGATCATCGACAACACCGGCCTGCCGGCGGTGATCCAGGCCGCCTACCGGCTCATCAAGCCCAGCGGGCGGCTGATCCTGGTGGGCGTGCCGAAGAAGGGCGCGGAGGTCTGCCTGCACACCCTGCCCCTGCACTTCGGAAAGCAGATCACCGGCACCAAGGGCGGCGAATGCTCGCCCGGGCTGGACATCCCGCGCTACGGCGGGCTGTGCGCTGCCGGGCGCCTTGATCTCTCCGGGCTGGTCACCGAGCGCTACGGCCTGGCCGAAATCAACACGGCCATGGCCCGCATGCGCGACGGCAGCATGGCCGGGCGCTGCCTCATCGAATTCCCGCACCCCTGAACACACGGAGCAGACATGGAAACGGTCCTGGTCCTTGGCAGCAATTCCTTTTCCGGCAGCGACTTCATCGACCTGCTGCTCTCCGAGCGCGACTGCAAGGTGCTGGGCGCCAGCCGCTCGCCGGAGAAGCACGAACTCTTCTTGCCCTACAAGACCAACCCGAACCGCGAGCGCTTCCGCTTCCACCAGCTGGACCTGAACCGCGACCTGGCCGCGCTCATCAACCTCATCGAGACCGAGCGGCCGGCGTACATCATCAATTTCGCCGCCCAGAGCGAGGTCGCCCCCAGCTGGGCCAACCCCGGCCAGTGGTTCCAGACCAATGCCGTGGCCCTGGCCGAGCTGACCATCCGCCTGAAGGACATGCCCTTCATCAAGCGCTATGTGCACATCTCCTCGCCCGAGGTCTACGGCACCTGCGAGGGCCTGGTGCGCGAGGACGCAAGGCCGAACCCCAGCACGCCCTATGCGGCAAGCAAGGCTGCGGGCGACCTGATGCTCCTGGCGCTGACCAAGAACTTCGACTTTCCCATCTCCACCATCCGCGCCACCAATGTCTACGGCGCGCACCAGCAGCTGTTCAAGATCATCCCGCGCACGGTGATCTACCTGAACAGCGGGCGCACCATCGAGCTGCACGGCGGAGGCCATGCGGTGAAGTCCTACATCCACATCCGCGACGTCTCGCGCGGGGAGCTCATGGTCATGGAGCACGGGAAAAGCGGCGAGATCTACCACCTCTCGCCCGATGCCGGGGTGGCCGTGCGCGACGTGGTGCAGACCCTGTGCCAGCGCCTGGGCAAGGACTTCGACACCTGCGTCAAAACCGTGGCCGAACGCCTGGGCCAGGACAAGGCCTATGTCATCGATTCCACCAAGGCCCGCACCGAGCTTGGCTGGGCGCCGCAGGTGAGCCTGGAGCAGGGCCTGGGGGGCGTGGTGGACTGGGCGCGCAAGTACTGGGACGACATCCTGGCCCAGCCCCTGGACTATGTGCACAAGCCCTAGGCCGCCGCGTACGGTCATCTTCGGCTGCGAGGGCACCGTGGGCCGCGCCCTGGCCGCCGCGCACCTGCGCCTGGACCCGCAGACAGTGCTGGTGGGCCGCCGCTCCGGGGGCTGGACCCTGGACCTGGCTGCCTTGGCCGATCCTGCTACGGAGCTTCCGCCCGGCCTGGCCGACGCAGTGCGTGAGCGCAAGGTGGAACAGGCCCTGCTCTGCGCCGGGGTGACGAGGATCGCCGCCTGCGAGGAAGACCCGGCCGCCACGCGGCGCGTCAACGTGGACGGCACCCTGCGCCTGGCCG
>CAZXZF010000001.1:27446-29012 GCA_964645095.1 uncultured Desulfocurvus sp.
TCCTGCGCCTGGGCAAGGTCTACGGGACCACGCCCGGCGACGGCAGCCTGCTGGACGAGATGGCCGCGCTGCTGCTCTCCGGGCGCGAGGTGCGCGCCGCCCGCGACCAGATCTTCTGCCAGGTCCATGTGGAGGACCTGGCCGCCGCTGTGCTGGCCCTGCAAGAGGAGGGCGCGCGCGGACTTTTCAACCTCTGTGCGCCCGGTGCGCGTTCGCGCCTGGACATCGCCCGGCTCGTGGCCCGGACCTTTGGCGCGCCGGAAGCCCTGGTGCGCGCCATCTCCCTGGACGACCTGGACGAGCGCTTTCAGCGGCCCAAAAGGGTTGTGCTGGAGGCCCGGCGGCTGACTGCAATGCTTGAGGACATGCCCAAGCTCTGCTTCCGCACCCTGGAGCAGGCCGCACAGGAGCTGGCAGCGGCCTATGCGGCGAGGGGGGCGCATGCCTGAGCATGTGGCCTGTCACGTCTGCGGGGTCGAGGGCCTGCTGCCCCTGCCCGGCCTGGAGGGCCTGGGGCTGGTGTCGTCGGACTGCCGCCCGCTGGACTTCCGCTGCCAGCTGGCCCTGTGCCCGGCCTGCGGGCTGGTGCAGAAGCGCGTGGATCAGGCCTGGCATGCGGCTGTGGCACGCATCTATGATGAATACTTGATCTACCACCAAAGCGGCGGGCTGGAGCAGCCGGTGTTCCTGGCCGGGGGCGGGGCTTGCGCACGCTCGGACCGGCTGCTGGACTGGGCCCTTGGGCAAGCCGACCTGCCGGAGCAGGGGCGCCTGGCCGATGTGGGCTGCGGCAACGGCGGCTTTTTGCGCGCCTTTGCCCGGCGCAGGCCCGGCTGGAGCTTGAGCGGGCTGGAGTGGGGCGGCCGCCACCAGGAGGCGGTGTTGGGGCTCCCCGGTGTGGAGGGTTTTTCCCCCGAGGGCCTGGCTGGGCTCAGCCGGGGGCAGGACGCCATCGCCCTGATCCACGTGCTGGAGCATCTGCCGGAGCCGCGCGCGGCCCTGGCGCGGCTGCGCGACAGCCTGAAGCCCGGCGGGCTCCTGCTGGTGCTGGTGCCGGACCACGCGGCCAACCCCTTTGATCTGCTCATTGCCGACCACTGCACGCATTTCAGCGCCGGGAGCCTCAGGCGGGAGCTCGTGCGGGCGGGCTTTGCGGTGCAGGCCCTGGCCGAAGGCACGGCCATTGCAAAGGAACTGGCAGTGCTGGCCCGGCGCGTGGAGCGGGCTGGGGATGCTGCGCCGCCTGTGCTGGACATGCCAAGCACAACGGACATCGCCGCGGCCAGGCAGCGGGCTGAGCAGGCCGTGGGCTTTCTTTGCGCTGTGCTGGCCCAGGCCAGGACTGCGGCCAAGGACGGGCCGGTGGGCATCTTCGGCACCTCCATCGGCGGGGTCTGGCTGGCCGCGCAGCTTGGCGCAGGGGCCGCGTTTTTCGTGGACGAGGACCAGGGCCGCGTGGGCCGCGACCTCATGGGCCTGCCCGTGCTTGCGCCGGAGCAGGTGGTTGTAGGGGCCACGGTGGTCTTGCCCCTGGCCCCGACCGTGGCCCAGGCAGTGTTGAGGCGG
>CAZXZF010000001.1:29112-52176 GCA_964645095.1 uncultured Desulfocurvus sp.
TATGAAATTGTGATAGATGAACTCAGGCATTTCGAGACCTTGTCTGGGTATGATTATCTGCACATCAATCGGGACACCACACCGGCATATGTCGTCAAGCGCTTTCTGTTGTCGTACGCGAGCGAGGCTGTCATCGACCAGTTGCCTCTGCTTGATGACCTGGGCATGCTCATCCATACAATGAACAAGGATGAGGCGCACAATGCTGACGTGACGGCGCCATATTATCGTGACAAGGTGAAGGAGTTTGTTTCCACTGCCAAGGATACGGTGCTTGACGCTGATTGGAATATGCTCCTTGCAGAACGATTGTATGGCGCCGCAGTCAGGGTGGGCACACCGGAACAGTTCATGACTTTCTGGACCGTCTCCCAACGCCGGCTTGCGGAGAAATATTCATCGTTCATGATCTGGGGAGTTGGCGGGCGTTATCAGGACTTCTTCGCCCCGTTTGTCAAGTCGGGAGAGTTTTCCATGAACTTCCTGGGGTTTGTCGACAGCAACGAAGCAGTTGTGGGCACCGAGATTGACGGTCATCGGGTGCACCACCCGGACGAGATTTCGGCCATCAAGCCGGATCTGATACTCAGCGCGACAACGTTCTTCGGGCAAATATCAAAGCAAGCCAAGGCGCTTTGCCCTGGGGTTGATCTCCTGCAATACAATTTCTAGTGGCGGATGAGGGCTCGCCCCCTGCGGATAAGGCCTGACCGGCTTGAGCGAACGATCGTGGCGACGCCCTGAACCTGGCAGGGGCCGTTCCAGCTGGGGCCTTGTTCCGGCCTTGCCCGGCGGGCGGTTTGCCGAAGTCGCGGGAACTTGACGTGCCTGCGAGGTTGGCGCACGGCATTGCACTGGGTGTACTTGCGCGGGCGTTGGCGGCATTCCGGATATCCGGGCCCGCTGGCTCAAGTCCTCGGCCATGGTTGCGGCGTGCAACCGTGAGCATCTAACCCATAGGACGCTCATGAGATTCGGGGATGTAGATTGTTGCGAGGCCGGCCGGTTTACCGGTTTTATCGATTTTTCCGCCTCGCCCTTCGCCCTTGGCGACATTCTCACCTGGAACGTCAGGGTCTGTTGCGAGGCCCTCATCGCTGGGAAACGCACGGTTGACGTGGTCGCTCTCACAGATCCGGAGATGCTCGGCAACGCCTATCAGAATTTCATCACCCGCAATAATCTCCTGACGGTGTATCTGGATCTTTCCCTCGCCTTTTATGCCAATCCGTTGCTGAACAGCTTCAACCATCTGCGCGACCGGAAGAGCTTCGAGCGCTTGATGCAGACGGCCCACCGTGATGACCAGCCCATGTTTCCCGGGGTGGCGGAGTACAGGGCCGGGCTGCGCGCGCGCAATGCTCTCTACAGCAGCCACCTGGTCATGAACCGTTTCTTCCGTGAATATGGCTATTTGCCCAAGCTCAAGGTGCCGCACGCGCACAGGGCCTTTGCCGATGGTTTTCTGAAGTCATATGGCCCGGATGTCTTTGCTGTGGCTGTGCATGTGCGTCGGCGGGCCGCCGATGCGCAGGCCATGTTTGGCGCCACGCTCGAACGGGATGGGGACTATGAGGTCTGGGAGGCATTTTTTGATGAAGCCCGTCGCCGCCACCCGGAGACGGTGTTCGTAGTCCTTGGAAAGGGTGCGGAATGGTCCCGCCGGCTTCTGCGCAACAAGAGTCTCATCTTTCTGAAATGTCTGGGCTTTGGGCTCATGGACGAACTCGCCACGATTCAAGCCAGCGACCTGTTTATGGGGCTGTTGAGCGGCCCGTCAACCATGGCCTTTTTCTCGGACACGCCCTACGCCCTTTTTGTCCAGCAGAGCTACGCACAGACGACCGCCGAAGTCGTTGGCGTTGAGCAGGGCGCTGCGTGTCTGCCGTTCGCCGGCGAGAACCAGACATTGCTCTGGCGGCAACCCACGCTTGAGAATTTGCTGGAAGCGTTCGAGGACAAATTTGCCGCCCTGCGCAGCCAGGAGAGTCCAAGGTGATTGACTTGAGCTTCCAGGGCAGCGCCCCTTTCAGGCGCACGTCCCGCATGCAAGAGGCGGGAGCCCTTGCAAACAGGGGAGGTAGCGGGTAGTGAAATCTGGCTTATTCGGGTCTTTTTCCTGGTTTTGCCGTGGGCGTATTCCATCTTGGTATGTTGCGTGCAACCACTTGCCCATGGTGCTTGGGTGCAAGCTGATACTCTGCGGGGAGATCAGCCTCGCAAGCGCGTTCGCCCTGAGTACCCTTTGCGCGGCATCGACGCACCATCCGTGCATTCATCATCCCCAAGGCTCCCAAGGATAAACACAGCGATGACGGACGGAAAAGAAAACAAGTTGCAAAAACAGCGTATTGACGAAGATGTCTTTGTCGCCTTCATCGACTTTAGCGCTTCGTTCTACGCTCTGGGCGACATCCTGACCTGGATCATCAGGGTCTGCTGCGAGGCGCTGAATTCCGGCAAGAAGGTTATGGACGTGGTGGTTCTTACCGATCCGGAGATGCTTGGCAATGCCGCGCAGCCCTTCGTTGATCGGAATGCTTACATGCGCCTTTATTTAGACCTGGTCATGGCCTTCTACACCAACCCCATGCTGCGCGGGTTTAACCACTTGCGCAACCGGGCGGAGTTCGAGCGGCTTATGGACGAGGCCAAGGAAAACAACCAGGCGATGTTCCCTGGGCACGCAAAATATGCAGAGGGGTTGAGCACGCGGATAGCTGCCTACAGCGGCCATACGGTCATCAACCGTTTCTGCCGCGAGCACGGCTACGTGCCCAAATTGACCACGCCGCCGGGCTATCGCCTCTGGGCCGAGTCCTTTCTCAAGTCGTATTCCCCCGAGGTTTTCGCGGTGACCGTCCATGTGCGCCGCCGCGAGGCGGAATCACATATTTTCAGGGACGCCCTGGAGCGCGATGGCGTTTTTTCCGATTGGGAGGCCTTTTTCGACGAAGCCCAACGCCGGCACCCCGAGACGCTGTTCCTTGTTCTCGGCAAGCCCACGGAGTGGCCGAGGCGGCTCATGCGGCGCTCAAACGTGATCATTCTGAAAAGTCTGGGCCTGGGCTTGATGGAGGAGCTCGCCATGATTCAGGCCAGCGACCTCTTCATGGGCCTGTTGAGCGGCCCCTCCACCATGGCTTTTTTCTCAGACACTCCATACGCGCTGTTCGTGCAGCAAGTCTGCGCAGAGTACACGGCCCAGATCACAGAGATCGAGATGCACGCGACGCACCTGCCCTTTGCCGGGAAGGAGCAGACGCTGCACTGGCAGCAGCCGACACCCGAAGCCCTGCTCGCGGCTTTCGAGGGCAAGCTGAAAGCGCTGCGCGGAAGCGTGGCAACTTAGACTGTCAAAGCTTGCCCGGCCTCACTTGAGGTGCAGAGGCAATTCGTCCGGACATCAACCCCAGCATCCCCTCTGCAGCCAGCGGGCACTGCGAAGGAGTCATATGCGCAAGTCGCCTCAGCACAGAATTGTCCTCATCATTCCCAACAGCCGCTGGTTCGGCAAGCGCACCTGGTTGTGCCTGCCGTATGCGGCGCTCATTCTGACGGCGATCCTGAAGAACAAATACGAATTCAGCATCGTCGATGCAAACGGCGGGGACCTTTCCCTGGAGGCGGTCGAACAGCGTCTGCGAGAATTGTCTCCGGAGGCCATCCTCATCACTGCCGGTTCTGTAGAGTATCACCGCCAGGCCCACGCTGCGGCCGAAGTCTCCAGGCGCGCGTGCCCCAAGGCCAAGGTGGTCATGGGCGGCATCTACCCCACAGTGCTTCCGGAGGAGGCCGTCAAGGACGCCTGCGTCGACTGGCTGTTCCTGTTCCACGCCGAGGAGCGCATCGAAGAGTTTCTGGGGTTGATCCTCTCGGACGAGGAGGAGCAGGCGCGGCGCTTCCCCGGAATCTGCTACAGGGACGCTCACGGCGGCAAGGTGGAGATTCCCACCAAGAATCACATCGGCGACGTCAAGGAGATGATCCAGCCCGACTACTCCTTGGTCGAGATGAAGCCGTACATCCTGCAGAATTCCCTCGACTACCAGTTCAACTCCGAAGGCAACGCGGCCTTCGTCATCACGTCGTATGGCTGCCAGTACAATTGCCTGTTTTGCGCCTCGCGCACGATCAGCGGGCGCCGCACGGTGTTCCGGCCTGTGGAGCACGTCTTCGCGGAGATTGACTACCTCATGCGGGAGCATGACGTGAGCAACATCGTCTTTCTCGACGACGCCCTGCTCATGAAGCGTTCCCGCTTTCTGGAGATACTCGACGGTCTTATGGCCTATGGGGACAAGCTGACCTGGAAGACCGCCACCGTCGCCGCCTGGCAGCTCGATGCCGAACTCTTGCGGCGCATGAAGGAGGCGGGCTGCCAGCAGATCACCATCTCCATCGAGTCCGGCAGCCAGCGCGTGCTGACAGAGGTCATCCGCAAGCCGCTCAAGCTTGAGATCGTGCCCGGCATTGTGCAGGCGTGCAGGGAGCTGGACATGGCCTGCGGCGCGAACTTCGTCATCGGAATGCCCGGCGAGACCTGGGAAGACTTGCGGCAGACCTTCCGCTTCGCCGAGGAGCTTGACCTTGATGTGGCCCATTTCCACATCGCCACGCCCCTGCCCAAGACCGACCTCTACAATATCTGCAAGGAAAAGGGTTACCTGCCCGAGAACTTCAGTTTTCTCGACCCGAACTTTCTGGGCTATGCCTACGGGTTCATCACCACAGACGAGTTCACACCGCTTGAGCTCGCAGTGTTGCGGGCCTACGAGTGGGACCGCATCAACTTCTCCACGCCGGAGAAAATCGCCCGCGTCGCAAGGTTGTATTGCTCCACCCCAGAGCGGCTGGCTGCACACCGCAAGAGCACGCGCAGGCGCCTTGGCCTGCATATCGAGGGGATGAGCGATGGCGCATTGCTCGATGCGAGGAAGCATCTGCTTGAAGAGGCAGCAAAGACGCTGTGAGTTTCTTTCGATACGGTCTTTGAACATTGCTTTTGTTTTATGTCGTGCAGCGTTTGTCTAAGCCTTGAGCATTTTTTTGTTGGAATCATGGTTGGTGCTGCTTCCAATCACGTGGTCATTGTAAATGTAATGGGCCACAAGGCGTGCTGCCATTTCCTGTCTCGAGAGTGCTTTGGCAGGGCGCCGTTGATGGAAGGCGGCTCAACGGTCAACCATTGTTCGGCGTCGTAGTTCATGCTGTGGCCAGGAACTCTATTAAAAGACGGCAATATAGATGAGCACAGAAGTTCCAGATGGCTTGCAGGAAGAGATTCACAAGGCGCGCATGCAGTTGCGTGATAAAAAACCGGCTGTTTACGACAAGCTGATGGATTTTTTAAAGAAAGAGGCTGCTGGCGAGAAAAAATGTCTGTATTTGCTGGACTGGGCATTCAGTTATGAGTGCAACTTCAGTTGCCCTCACTGCTGCGCCAGAGGGTTCAACACCTCGTGCGGAGGCCTGCGCTTTACACCGGAGCAGATTCGCCACATCGCCGACCAGGCCGACGGGCTTGGGGTCTTCATCATCAATCTCATCGGGGGCGAGCCGCTCGTCTGGAAGGATCTTCCAGAAATAGTTGAGGCGCTAAACCCAGCGCGGTTCCATCTGTCAATCACCACAAACGGCTGGCACCTGACCCCTGAAATGGCAAGGCAGCTTAAGACCCTGGGCATAGACAAGGTGGGGGTCAGCATTGACAGTGGCATCCCCGGTGACCACGATGCCTTCAGAGAGAAGCCGGAGTCCTATGACCGGGCGATCGCCGCTGTCCGCAACGCGAAGGAAGCGGGTCTGCGGGTGCAGATAAGCACCGTTGCAACCCATGACAACATCCATAAAGAGGGCTTTAGCGTTCTGCTTGAGCTTGCCAAGAGTCTTGACGTGGGGTTGGACATCCAGTGCGCGACTGTTTCGGGCGGTTGGCGCGGAGCATTGGATGTCCTCATCGACGACAAGGACGCACTGTTTCTGGAGCAACTGCGCGCCAAGTATCCCCTGCTGCGCAGGGATGTCTGGCCAACTCCCGGTTCGCCTGGGGGCTGCCCGGCGGTGAAGCGCTCACTCTACATCATCCCGACCGGGGATGTGTTGCCCTGCCTGTTCATCCATTGCAGCCTGGGGAACATCTACGATGAAGCCTTGAGTGAGCTTCAGGAGCGCGGGCTTGGCGTCAAGGAACTGCGGGAGTATTCTGGCCTTTGCCTCGCCGGAGAGGACAGAGGGTTCATCCACAAGTATCTGCTTGATACCTTTGATGCGAAACGGCTGCCTGTGCCTTTTGCCGAGTCCTTTGGCAAGCAGGGCGGATGAGTTCGTTTGAGCCACTAAGCATGGGGAGCCAGTGATGAAAAAGCAGCGTATCGCCCAGTCTGTCGAGCATACAAAGGTTGGCGCCAGCACTTCATTCGATCAGGATGTCTTGGGACGCATTGCATCCTTGGTTGCGGAAAATGAAATGGGTCCGGCGGACATACTTGAAAACTTCATGCTGTTCTATCGGCGTGTGAATTTTGCTAAGTTGTTGAGTCACATGGAGATATTTCAGCATGTGCGCGACATCCCCGGAAGCGTGGTGGAATGTGGCGTATTCAAGGGGGCGTCGCTGCTGACCTTTTCCAAGATGCTCGACATCTACTGCCCTGGAGACACCTTGAAGAAGGTCATCGGGTTCGACACCTTTTGCGGGTTTCCCGAGCTGAGCCCGCAAGACGGCCAAGAGAACGAGCGTTTTGGGGTGATGAAGGGCGGCTGGAACGCTGGGGATGTGCTGCCCCTGCTGGAGCAAACCATCCAGCTTGCACAGGAAGATTCCATGATTCCCCGTTTCAAGCG
The DNA here is from genome assembly GCA_964645095.1 of uncultured Desulfocurvus sp. Lineage (GTDB taxonomy): Bacteria > Desulfobacterota > Desulfovibrionia > Desulfovibrionales > Desulfovibrionaceae > Humidesulfovibrio. Next base: position 35,959 of record CAZXZF010000001.1, read on the forward strand.
GGTGGAGCTGGTGAAGGGGGATGCCTGCAAGACCATCCCGGAATACGTGAAGGCCAATCCCGGACTGCGGATTTCATTGCTGCATCTGGATATGGACATTTACGCGCCGACACTTGCAGCACTCGAGCACCTGTACCCTCTCGTGGTCTCGGGCGGTGTGGTTCTGCTGGATGAGTACGCCATGGCCGGCTTCCCGGGTGAGAGCGCGGCATTTGATGCGTACTTCAAGGGGCGGCGCCCGCGTTTGCGCAAGTTCCCCTTCATTTCTACTCCTGGCGGCTACTTCATAAAAGACTGCTAAATTGTTTGGGGGAGGCGGCCGCATGGATCTGGAAGCGGGCCTTTGCGGACGTTGGCATCCGAAGATGCAGCCACAATTATCGTGATCGCCCGAGTCGGCTGATTCTAGCGGTGGTATGGAGAGAGCATGACCGACGGGTTTCTTATCACCAGAAGTCGCCATGAAGTTCTTGTCGCCAACCTTGAGAGCTACGCGGCCTTGGGGATTGATGTGCACATTCTGGACGCCACGAGCGTGCCATGTGCTGCCGCGCACATGTTTTGCCAAAGCCACGCTACCGTTCATTACCATCATTTGCCGGACCTCTCCATCGTGGAGAGGGTGCTTTACGGGCTGGCCAATTCCGGCTCAAAGCACTGCCTTCTGCTTTCTGATGATGATCATTTTTCTCCCCAGGCGATCTCCAAGTGCTCACGCTTTCTTGACGATCACCCGGAGTTTGTCGCGGCCCAGGGGTCTTTTTGGGTTGCTGGGGCGTCCGGGCCCAACGATTTCGACCTTGAGCACTACTGCCCATCGCTGGAGGCGGATGACCCGGAGCAGCGCATCCGGCGCCATGCAGCTTTCTATGGCCACACGGCCTATGCATTGCATCGGCGCGAATCCTTCATCCAGTCCATTGAGGTTGCCAGGCGGTATGGCGACAATGATGGGTTCATAGAACTGGCAGCATCTTTTTCGCTGGTTTTGTCGGGAAAACTTCGGCGCTTCCCTGATTTGTATTGTTTGCGAAGGCCAACCACCACCCAGGCCTTGCAACTGAAGTACACCACCCACCCGAAGCTGTGGCTGGAGCAAGATCCCGTGGGCTATGGTGTAAGCCTGGAGAACTTTCTTGCCCAAATCGGGGGGCTGATGGCGAGCCTCCCAGGGGTTGGGGGGCAGGCATCGTTTGGGGAGATCTTTGACCTTTATCTGCGGGCGACCTACGATGCCGTTGAAAATCTTGTCTGCCGCCATCGTTATCTGCTGTTTTTTCTTGAACAAATGGGGGGAACCCAGAAGGGGTTCGACCTCTTGCGAAGGACTCCCAGGCAACGCCGCGAGGCCTTGACCCGCGACTTTGAGCAAAGCCTGCATGCGTTCTTGCGGGAAACGCAGCCGTGGCTGATGGAAACGGGCCTGGCGTCCATCCTCCCTCCCGGAGACCTCGCCCCTGGCCTGCTTCTTGGGAAATAGCATTGGCCTTGCTCGCGCTCTTGGCTTTGCCGACCGGGTGCGGATTGCCCTAGGGGGATGGGAGAGTTTTTAAAGATGTTCAGTTATGGAACGTGTTGCCTGGGCTAATTAATGATCTCCTGTCACTTGACCGCAAGGGCATATGAGGTGCGGATTTGGACGTTGTCATTTTCTGTGGCGGAACCGGGGCTCGCGAGCAGAATGAGCACCAGTACCGTCCCAAGCCTATGCTGGCCATTGGTGAGCATCCCCTGATTTGGCATGCGATGAAGCATTTTTCATCTTTCGGCCTGGAGTCTTTCGTGCTCGCCTTGGGGCGAAACGGGGATGTCATCCGAAAATATTTCATGAATTTTAATAGTTATGTCAACGACGTGCGGGTTGAGCTCGGGAGCCCTGCTGTCGAGCATCTTGGGAAAGAGTACGAAGAATGCGGGTGGCGGGTATCCCTTGTGTCTACCGGGGACAACTCGGGCGTTGGTTCGAGATTGAGCCGCCTCGAGCCGAGGATACAGGGAGACACGTTCATTGCTGCCTACGGTGACATTCTGACCGACGTGAATATGTCTGAGCTGCTGCAGTTCCATGCCAGCCAGGGCAAGATCGCCACGGCAGTCGGTGTGCCGCTCACGTCTGTCTACGAAGCATTGCCGTTCGCTGAGGACAGCGATGCCTTGCCAAAGGGCCAGGACCGGGGGCGCTGCCGTCCGCTTGTGGACGCCGGCCTGTTCGTGCTCAACAGAGCGATTTTCCAACACCTCTCAGGCGACGGCAGCGCTCATTTGGTCCCGGATGTTCTGTCCGAACTGTCGGCGCGCGATGAAGTCTCGGTGTATAAGCACCATGGCTTCTGGCGTCGCGTAGATACCGCCCGCGACATCACGCAGCTTGACGAGTTGTGGAGTTCCGGGAGCCCTCCCTGGGGCACATGGAGTCCTCGCGCTGCCGACATGAAATAGCCTGGGCGGGGTAGGGTGTCTTTTATTCCCCCTGCTCCCAAGTGTGCGCCCTGCATCTGCCAGCAAAAGCCTCGCCTCTGCAGCCTTGACCGCTGCTAGGCTCCTCTTAGCCGCTCGGCAATCTGTCCGGCTGTGAAGCCATAGCGCTGCGCATAATACTCCGCATCGCCCACAACCGTCTCATACGTCTCGGGGGGGGCCAGGGGCACAAGCTCCATGCCCACGGCCTTTTGTTCCACGGCAGAGCGGCAGAGGGAATCGTACAGGCCGGAGGCGGCGAAATGGTCCTCCACCACCACGATCCGCTTGAACCTGCCGAACAAAAACGCCGTGTCCTCCGGGTTGAGCGGCTTGACCTTGTTGAAGCAGAACACGGAGCAGTTGTCGGCCATGTCCTTGGCCATCAGGCAATTGCTCAGCGTCGTGCCGTGGGAGACCAGCACCGTGTCCGACTGCTGGTTGTCGTGCACCAGGCCGTTTTGCCCCCTTGGGAAGGGCTCGGCCTTGGCGCCGCCCTTGCCGATGCGGACATAGGCTGGCTGGCCAGCACCGAGAATCTCCCGGAATATCGCGGGAATGAACGATGCCGAGCTCGGCGAGTAGATGTTCATGTTGGGCAGGGACTTGAGGCAGCCGATGTCGTCCAGCACCTGGTGCGTGGCGCCCAGCATGCCGTTGTCAAAGCCGGTGGAGGTGCCCACCAGGGTTATGGGATGCTTGTGCAGGCAGATGTCGTTGCGGATCTGTTCAAAGCAGCGGTGGATCAAGAAGTTCGAAATGGTGTAGCAAAAAGGGTGAAACCCAAGGTTGCACAGTCCCGCAGCGACGCCGATCATGTTCTGCTCGCAGATGCCCACGTTAAGAAAACGCGAGGGGAAATCCGTCTGGAATTTGTCGACAAGGCCAAGGCCCATGTCCGCGCAGAGCAGGAAGATGCGCTCGTCGCCTTTCATCTGCTCGTGCAGCTGCGTGAAAAATACGTTTCTCATGACGCGCTCCCTCTGTTCAGCTCAGACAGGGCGTTTTCGTAGGACTCTTTGTTGAGCGGCCTGTAGTGCCACACGTTTTGCCCTTCCATGAACGAAACGCCCTTGCCCTTCACCGTGCGGCAGACAAACGCGGCCGGGCGTCCGGCCTGGTCTGCGCGCTCCAGCGCGGTCGACAAGGCGCTTGAGTCATGTCCATCGAGTTCGCAGGCGTCCAGGTTGAAGGCCTGGAACTTGGCCACCAGGGGCTCAAGGGTGCAGCAATCCGCCACACAGGCGATGCCGCCCAGGCAGTTGCCGTCCACCAGCACCCGAAGGTTGTCCAGCCCCAGGTGCCCGGCCAGCATCAGGGCCTCCCAGTTGGAGCCTTCCTGCATCTCGCCGTCGCCCAGGACCACGAAGACACGGGCCGGGCTGTTCTTGGCCTTGAGCCCGACGGCCATGCCCACTGCGACGGACAGGCCGTGCCCCAGTGCGCCGGTGGAGTGTTCCACATGCGGCACGGCGTGGGACACATGACCGCCCAGGAGGGAACCGTTGCAGTGGTAGGTCGCCAGCTCCCCGTCGGTGAGAAGGCCAAAGGCGTTCAGCGTCGCATACAATGCGGCGGCGGAGTGCCCCTTGCTCACCACGACGCGGTCCCGGTTCTGGCTGCCGGCCTTGATCTTCTCCAGATCAACACGGGAGTAGATCGCGCACAGGATCTCCACCATGGAGAGCGAGGAGCCGATATGCGAAGCGCCGGAGCGGTGAATGATCTCGAGGATTTTTTTGCGAATTGCCAATGTGATATCCATGAATCCACCTAGGTTCTCTGTGGGGTTGCCCGGAACGGCGGTCGCTACAGGGCGCGGCCAACCACATCGGCCCGTCTCCCCATGGGATGATCGCGCTTGACGATGCCCGTGCGGGCCAGCAGGCCGGACTTGCCGTTGTCGGTGATGATGAGCGGGTAGAGCCGTTTTTCGTCGCAAAAACTGAAGAAGCCGTTGGACCAGTCCAGGTCATCGGCCATGATGAGAGCATCCTGGCTCAGCTTGGGCCACACCAGCGCCATCTCCTTCTTGATGAAATCATAGGAATGGTCGCTGTCGTGGTTGTAGAAGCCGATGGTCCGGTCGATTTTCGGAATCTCCAGGCGGCTGTCGCCCTGGATGGGCTCCCAGCGGCCGGTCTGCGCCGGGTGGACCAGAAAGCCCAAATCCAGCCCCTGCGGCACCACCTCCGAGTCGCCGACCAGGTGGTGGCGCATGTCCTCGTCCGTAAGCTGGCCTGGCAGGTCGATGGAGATCAACGTGCCATGATCGTTCCGGCGCAGGGCGTTGAGGATGAACATCGTCGTGCCGCCGTAGAACACCCCGGTTTCAAGGACCACGCTCGGTCGCAATAGCCGCACCAGGACGTACAGTGTGATGCGCTGGATGGCGAACCAGTCGACGCTGTCGACGCCCTCGTGGCGGCAGACGCCCTTGCGGAAATACTGCCGGGCGAAGGTTATGCGTTCATTCACCTCGCCGAGGAACTCCGTGTCGTCCAGCAGCTCCTGGTACAATGCCCGGACGTCGGCAGCGGGGACGTCAAGGTACACCGCCAGCCGGTCGAGGGTCATGCCGTTGAGCTCGCGGCAAAGAATTGGGTCCATGGCTTCCTTGTTTAGTTTCGGATGACGTTCCACACGGAGCGCATGCCCATGTCCAGGTCGATCTCCGGCCTGAAGCCGAGGAGCTCCTTGGCGCGCGCGTTGCTGACCATGCGGATGCTCGGCTTGGCCGGGTTGGACTCCGACACCGTGGGCTTCCTTCCGGTGAGCTCCCGGCTCTTTTCAATGATCTCGCCCAGGCTGACCAGCCTGTCGCCCTGGATGTTGATGACGTTGAAGCCCGGCAGGCCCAGGGAAAGCCTCACTGCGCGGGCGATGTCCTGCACGTGCAGGAAGCGCCGGGCCGTAAGCAGGGAGCCCACAGCGACCTCGTCCTTGGTGGCCACGGAATGAAGCAGCGACTCCACCGCCGACCAGTTGGCCGGGCGCGGGCCGTAGATGATGCCGAAGCGCAGGATGGTGGTGCCGCAGAAGCCGTGCTGATACTGCTGGCGCAGGTTCACTTCGCTCACGTACTTGGAGAAGGCGTACTCGCTGCCAAGCTTGGCCGCGTCGATGGGGTCGTCTTCGTGTTTTTCCACACCCTCGGCAAAGGTGTCGTACACCCATTCGGTGGAGGCGAAGATGAACTGCTTCACCCCCCTCGCCTTGGCCTGGTCCATGAGGTTCAGCGTGCCCTGCACGTTGATGTCAAAGGTCCGGCAGGCGTTCATGCGGCAGTCCTGGTCACGCGAGAGCGCGGCCAGGTGCACGATGGCGTCCGCGCCTTCCGGGATCAGGTCGGCGATGGCCGGGTCGCGGATGTCGGCCTGGTGGTAGGCCGGGTCGGCGGGCTTCATGGCATCGACGCCAAAGGTCTTTATGCCAGCGGCCTTGCACTGGCTCAAGAATTCCTTGCCGATGAAGCTCTCCACGCCGGTGAGAAAAACCTTCTTCATGTCTTGCGGGCTCCTGGCGGCCTAGCGGCCGGTCTTGCGGCGCAGATAGGCCTTGGGGTTGCTGGTCACGAAGAGCCGCGTGAAGTGCTCGTCGATCTCGAATTCGGTCTGGCCCAGGGGCGTGGCCATGAAGTCCTCAATGGCGGCCAGCGGGTTGTCCTGCTTCCACTCGGGCTTGCCGTCGGGCATGTCCCAGACGTAGGCCTGCCCGCCGTCCATGACCACCAGATAGCTGCCTGGGCTCACCATCTCGCGGTAGAGTTCGATCTCTTTGGCCACATGGCTCTTGGAGTGGTTGGAGTCCAGCAGCACCATGACCTTGTCGCCGGGGCAGATGTGCGCTTTGATTTTGTCGATGGTGCCGGCCTCGACGGAGCTGCCGTCAACCATGCGCACGCGGTGGCCCATGGGGTGGTTCTGCACGGCGATGCGGTTGTAGGGGCGGATCTCCACGTCCACGCCGACGACGATGCCCTTGCCCATGAGCTCCATGAGCGAGGCATAGAACAGGGCGGAGCCGCCATGGGCGAACCCGCACTCCACGATGACGTCCGGGCGCACCTTCCAGATGAGCTCCTCCATCATCATCACGTCTTCCGGGAACTGGATGATGGGCACGCCCATCCACGTGCAGTTGTGGGTAAGCTTATACTGGGCGTAGAGCTTCACCCACAGGGAGCTGACCATTTCCAGGCCTTCCCGGGAAAAAACGTCCACAGTTTTGGTCTGGCCATGGGCTTCGAGGGTCAGTTTCATGCATGCTCCGGAAGATCATTGAGATATTAATCACTGACGTAGATGATCTTGCTGCCCTGCGGCTCAAAGCGGAAGGGCGACTCCTTGAGGTCGGAAAGCGCCGCGCGCACGCGGGCCTGATCCTCCTGCTCCACATAGAGCATGAGAAACCCGCCGCCCCCGGCGCCCAGAATCTTTCCGCCCACGGCCCCGGCGTTGCGGGCGAGCTCGTAGAGTTCGTCGATGCGCGGAGTGCTGATGCCGGGCGCGAGCTTGCGCTTGGCCTTCCATCCCTGGTGCAGGAGCTTGCCAACGGCGCGCAGTTCATTCTCCACGAGCATTTCACGCATCACTTCGGACGCGGCCACCATCTGGTCCAGGAAGTTGGCGTTGTCTTTGATGCCGCTTTGCTGGTCGGTTAAGATGGTGGAGGAATGCCGCTCGACCCCGGTGTAGAACATGAGCAGCCGTGAGCTTAAGGCCTCACGGGTGGCCGGCTTGCAGATTATGGGGTCCACAAAGACGCTCTCGTCCTTGTTGAACCGGAAGCAGTTGAACCCGCCATAGGCCGCAGCGTACTGGTCCTGCTTGCCCATGGGGTGGCCCAGGCGGTTGATCTCGATCTCGCAGGCCTCCCGTGCCAGGCGCTCGGCGGAGACATGCTTGCCCACGTACGCGTACAGGGCGTTGAGCACGCCCACGGCCAGGCTGCTGGACGATCCCAGGCCGATGCCCGCGCTGCCCAGCGGGATGTCGCCCATGTAGACGATCTCCACCCCGCGCTCCACGCCCACGATCTTCATGGCCTCGCGGATGATGTTGTGCTCCACCTTGTCCACGTGGTCCACCATCTCCGTTTTGGAGTAGGAGACGCGGATCAGGTCGTCAAACTTCCTGTTCACGGTGATGAAGATATAGCGGTCGATGGCCGTACTGACCACCTGGCCAAAGCCCCGGGAGTAGTAGACGGCCAGGTCCGAGCCGCCGCCCAGGAAACTCACGCGCATGGGCGTTCGCGAAATAATCATCTGCCCTCACCTTGTGTTCGCGCCTGGGCGCGGCGTATCATCCCGGCAATGCCTTGGCGCATGCCGACGCGGGGGGCAAAGCCAACAGCGCCCGCAAGCCGCGTCATATCCGCCCAAAAGTCCTCTGCGGGAGCCCCGGCGGGGCTGTGGTCCAGGTCAGCCAGCAGGTGCTCCCGGCCCAGGTGAGCATACACAATGCGTGCCACATCCGCCACCCTGGCGGGGCCGCCGGAGCCCGCATTAAAGGCCGCACCCTGGGGGCGCTTTTCCAGGGCCAGGGCAAAGGCCAGGGCCGCATCGTCCACGTGGAGGAAGTCATTGCGGTTGGCCGGGCAGCGCAAGGCCGGAGGCTCGCCCCTCAGGGCGGCGGCGATGAGCGAGGGAAGCAGAGAATCAGGCCGCTGGCCGGGGCCGTACACGAAAAACAGGCGCATCCAGGTGAACTCCACGCCCTGCGCTTCGGCTTGAATCCGGCCCTCTGCGTGCAGGCGGTTCTTGGCCGCCGGAAAGGGCTGGTCGTGCCGCAGGGGCGCGTCCTCGGCCAGCATGCCGCTGCGGGAGGCGTATTCCCAGCAACTGCCAGCGGTGACCATGTGCGCAACCCCGGCCTGCCGGGCCAGCCCGTATGCGGCGAGCCCCAGAGCCACGTTGCGTCTGCTCGTCTCCTCGCAGTAGTCCGGCAGGCCCTCCCAGGCCAGGTGCAGCAGGGCCTCGGGGGCGAAACGCGCCAGCGCAGGCAAGAGCGCCTGGGGCTCGTCCAGGCCGCCCTGAACGAGGTTCGCGCCGGGCAAAAGCGCCTGCGCGGCCTTGGCGTCGCGGGTCAGGCACAGCACCTGGTGCCCGCGCTCCAAGAGCACGCGTACCGCCGCCTGGCCCACAAAGCCCGTCGCCCCGGTGACGAAAATCCGCATCTAGAAGTCCCGTCTGGCCCAGTCGTAGGGTATGCTCCCTGTGTGCGGGTCGATGCGCAGGTACTTGAGGCTGGGATCGTGGGCCTGCGAGGCCACGTTGCACATGAGTGCGAAGGGCTCGGTCAGGCCCTTGGAGCCATTGGCGATGCCGGCGGGAATGTGCACCAGGCAGTAGTTGTCGTCGCCGAAGAAGATCTCCTCGATGACGCCCCTGGTGGCGGAGTTCTCGCGCATGTCGCAGAGCACCAGCTTGATCATGCCCGTGAGGCAGATGTAGTTGAGCTCCAGGGTTTCGTGCACGTGCCAGCCGTTTACGACGCCGAAATACAGCTTCTTGAAGTACACCTCGCCGAAGGGCGAGAGGGCGTTGTCCGCGCGCACCCCGTGCATGATGACGCCACGTTCGTCAGGGATGCGCTTCAAGGGGCGGGTGAGGACCCCGTCGATCTTTCCGGGCGCGCACCCGGCGGGCATGTCAGCCATGTTTCGCCTCCTCCATGCTTAAGACCTTTGGCGGGTGCGGCAGGGGCATGACGACCCGGCCGGTGAATCCGAAACGCTCGCGCAGAATGCCGCTGATCTCCGCAAAAAAATTCCAGGCCAGGATGACCACGGTGTCCGGTTTGGTTCCCAGGCACTCTTCCGGCGCCAGGATGGGGATGTGCGTGCTGGGCGAGAAGAGCCCTTGCTTCATGGGATTCTGGTCTGCGATGGCGGCAATGAGCCCGGGGCCGATGCCGCAAAAATTGAGCATGGTGGAGCTGCGCGCCGAGGCGCCGTAGCCCACGACCGTGCGGCCAGCCTTGGCCTCGGCCTCCAGCAGGGCCAGCAGGGCCTCGCGGTGCTGAAAGGACACCGCGGCAAAACGCTTCCACGCAGCCAGAGAGTCGGCCCCGCTCTTTTCCTCGGCGGCCTCGAAGGCCAGGAGCTGGGCGCTCTTCTGCGTCGGCCTGGTGTGCGCGAACAGCACCAGCGAGCCGCCGCTGATGGGGCTCTGCTCAAGGTCGAAGGGCTGGATGCCGTGGGAGCTCAAGAGGTGCGTCAGGCTCTTGAGGGTGAAGTAGCACAGGTGCTCGTGGTAGATGGAGTCGTAGTGCAGTTCCTCAAGGATGGTCTTGGCGTAGTGGAACTCGATGACCACCAGCCCGTCTGCCCCTGCCGCCACCTTGAGCCCTTCCACGAAGTCCCCGGTGTTGGCCACATGGGGCAGCACGTTGCGTGCGAAGACGGCCTGCGCGGCCCCGCGCTCGGCCACAAGGCCCCTGGCAAGCTCCTCGCCAAAGAAGCCGCAGAGGGTGGGCACGCCGTCGGCCTTGGCCATTTCCACGATGTTCGCCGCAGGGTCCACGCCCAGGCAGGCCACCCCGCGCCTCAGAAAGGGCTTAAGGAACGTGCCGTCGTTGCTGGCGACCTCCAGAACGTGGCCGTCGCTTCTGTCGCCCAGGCGCGCCAGGAGCCGTTCGCAGAACTGCTCGGCGTAGGCCCGGGCGGTGCTGGACGTGGAGGTGACCCACACATAGTGCGAGAACAGCTCGGCGGGATCGGCGGTGTGGTCCAGCTGCACCAGGCTGCATATTTCGCAGAAGGAAAGAGAGAGCGGGAATACCGGGTCAACCAGGGTGGCGTCGCGCACCAGGGCGTTGGCCAGGGGCTGGTCGCCCAGGTCGAAGAACTGCTCCACTTTGTCCGAGCCGCACACGCGGCAGTTGGCGATGCCCGCCATGCTAAAGCTTCCAGCGCAGGTTGTCGTCCAGCTTGCCGGCCTCGACGAGGGTCTTGAGTCGCGCCAGCCGGATGACCTTGTCGCTGCGGAAATCGGCGGCGGTGAAGCCGACGCGGGTGAAGAACGCCACCATCTCCGCGCCCCCGCCGGGCAGGTCCCAGGTTGGTTTGTAGTGCTCGCCGAGTCTGGAGAGAATTTTGTCGAAGCACACGCGATAGGTGCGCGAATCCGGCCCGTGCTCGCCCGTGAACACCAGGGTGCTGCCAGGGACCGCGTCCTGTGCGGCCTCGGCTATTTGGCGAACGGTATAGTTGCCGTTGTTCATGCCGATGTTGAAGGCCTGTTTGTCCAGCACCTCGCGCGGGGCGGTGAGCCCGGAAACGAAGGCCTGGCACACATCCTTGATGTGGATGGTGGGCCGCCAGGGGGTGCCGTCGCTCTTGATCTCGATGGTGCCGGTGGTGAAGGCGCAGGCCAGGAGGTTGTTGAATACGATATCGCAGCGCAGGCGGGGGCTGGCGCCGAACACCGTGGACGGGCGGAAGTGGGTGGGCATGAAATTCGGGCCGGCAAGGCTGTTCAGGTCGCACTCGGCCTGCCACTTGGTCCGGGCGTAGGCGGTGACGGGGTTCTTCTCGGAGTTGTCCTCCTCCACCTCGCGGCGCACGTCGGTGACGCCGTACATGCTTTGGGACGAGGCGTAGATGAAGCGCTTGACCCCGGCCTTCTTGGCCATCTCGCCCATGCGCATGGTGCCCAGGTAGTTGATCTGGTGGGTCATCTCCGGGGCCAGCTCGCCCAGGGGATCGTTGGACAGGCCCGCCAGGTGGATGACCGCGTCCACGCCCTCGAAGTCCGCGGCCTCGCAGTCGCGCATGTCCTTCCTGGTCTGCCTGGCGACCTTGGGGTCAAAGGGCTCCAGCTGGCAGTGGGAGTCGAAGTATTCGGTGTCGAACCCGGCCACGGTGTAGCCCAGGTCGGCGAGGGCGGGCGTGAGCACGCAGCCGATGTAGCCCAGGTTGCCGCTGACCAGCACTGTCTTGATGTCGTTTGCCATGGCGGTTCTCTTGGTTGTGAGGCTTACGCTTTCAGCAGGTCCTTGCGGACCACGTCCAGCAGGCTGCAAGTCTCGGTGACGAGGATGGTCGGACAGCCTGCGGCCCGCCCCGCCATGACGTCGCGCTCATCGTCGCCGATGAAGGGCGTGCGCGTCAGGTCCAGGCAGTGGTCGCGCTGTGCGGAAAAAAGCATGCCGGGCTTGGGCTTGCGGCAGCCGCAGCCCTCGTCCCAGCCATGCGGGCACACGTAAATCTGGTCTACCCGAGCCCCAACGGCGGCCAGGTCGGCTTGCATCTTGCCGTGGACGGCCTCCAGGTCTTCGCGGGTCATCATCCCCCGGGCCACGCCCGCCTGGTTGGAGACCACGAACACCCGCCACCCGGCCGCGCAAAGCAGGCGCACCGCCTCAAGGGAGCCTTCCACCCAGGTGAAGTCCTTGGGCTTCGTGATGTAGCAGGCCTGTGCCGCTTTTATGTTGAGCACGCCGTCACGGTCAAGAATGACCGCCGGGCGGCGTTCCAGAAACGCTTCGGTGAGGGGCAGGCGGCGGAAGTCGCCCACGCTATAGTACCGGTGGCGCGAAGGGAAGGCCGCCAGCTGGCCGTTGGCCACAAGGGTGGGATACACCGCCCGCTCGAAGTTCACGTCCTCCTCGGGGATGAGGTCCAGCACCTCCCGCTTGAGCAGGAAATAGCCGATGTCCACGCCCTTCAGGCCCGGAGCCGCGCGGGACTTGTCATACACGGCCACGAGTCCGTCCGCGACACGCAGGTTGTCCTTGGTCCAGCCGTCCTCGTTCTCGTACACCACCACCTGGGCCGGGGTGCCGCGCTCGCGCCAGCTGGCATGCAAGGCCTTGAAATCCATGGGCCAGTAGTTGTCGCAGTAGAGCAGCAGGAACTCGTCGTCCACGAGATGCCGGGCCAGGCGCAGGCGCGTGCCTGTGTCGTGGTCCACGTGGGTGACGGAGTAGGTGATCTCCACGCCAAAGGCCGAGCCATCGCCAAAATGGCTGGTGACGGCCTCCGGCAGGTAGCCCAGCAGCAGCAGCACGCGGGTGAAGCCCTGTGCGCGCAGCTGCTCGACAAGATGCTCCAGGAAGGGCCTGCCGTGGAAGGCGAGCATGGGCTTGGGCAATGTGGCCGTGAGGGGCAGCAGCCGCGTCCCACGGCCTCCCGCCAGGATGACCGCCTGGGTGGGGCGCGCCACGCTTTCGGGGGCAGAGGGGGCAGTGCTGTCAGCGGTGGGCATCAGCTGTTCGTGTCGGGCAGGTTTTGGAGCTGGCCGCGCAGATCGCGCACGCTCATGAACCCGATGACGAGGCGCATGTCTCCGGGGGCTCGCCTGTCGTCAGCAATGACGTTGAGCCGTCCAGGAAGGCCCGTCTGCAGGGGCGCGCGCATGCAAGTCCTTGTTACTCTCATTGGCACATCACCTTTATGGTAGGGAAAATTTGTGCCCCATGGATTTGGACCTGTCAACCGCCGATTGGTTGGCGTAAAAGTCCGCCCTGGGTGGTGTCCAGCAAGCAGTGTGCCTTCGGCCAAGGGGCTCATTGGCACGTGGAGGATCTGGGCTGGGACGGAAGGGCTCTTTGAAGCCTGGATGGCAGCTGCGGCCATCGGCCATGGCGCACGCAGGGGCCAAGGTCGGCTCGCGCCTGTCCTCCTGGGGCGCCGCGTTCTCTGGCCGGCGTCGGATGCGTTCCCCCGCTGTTGATGGTCCGGGTCAATCCTGATATCCAGCAAGAAATGCTTGAAAAATTGCATGTGTTGCGACCATAGCCAAAGGCGGACGGGAATGCGGATCGTACACCTGGAAATACCGTATGAGTGTTATCGCGAAGGTCTTGAGGCGGACCGCTTGCCGAGGCCTGTGCAGGATGCTTTTCTCAAGGGAGTGCAAGATGTTGGGGCAAAGCGGCTGCTGATCTTCGGCGCCAACAGCAAATCCGGAAGCTGGTTCCGGGAGTTGGCCGCCCAGGGCTTTGTCGGGTACATCAACTCCCAGACCATCGATTCAGGCTATATCCCGGACTGCGATGCCCTGGTGATGGCAACAGGCCCGGCCCACTATCTGAGCTGCCTTGACCGCATCAAGCGCCTTTGGCCAGGCTACGAGGGCTCGGTTATCCTGCCGTACCAGTCAGAGCCGCCGCGCACCGAGGGCTGCCTGTTCCAGGGCGGGGAGCAGGTGCCTTGCCATTACCACCGGCTTTTTGTGCGCCACGACGGGAACATTTTTCCCTGCTGCCGTTTGATCGGCCTTGAATCCCACAAGATAGCCCACCTGTCCGATCCGGATATTCTGGAGAAGTTCCAGGCCTACGACATCGGCCAGTGCGCCTGCCTGGGCTGGAGGTTCCGCAAAGCCTCGGCGTCGGATTGGGATGCGCCGCGCCTTGGCGCGGCCAATTTCGAAATGTCTTTAAATTGCCAATCGCAATGCGCCATGTGCATCGTGCGGTCCCCCTTCTACAGCCGCGAGGCCCGAGAATACCCGGCGGCCAATTTCGAGGCCTTGACCAGGTTGGCCAGCATCTTGAAGCTGCCGGTCATTGCCATTCAGGGCGGAGAGGTTTTGATTCAGGAAGAGACGATGGCCTTTCTGGAGACGTTTCGGCGGGATAATCCCGATGTGCACCTTGGGTTGATCACCAACGGCAATCTGCCCTTGGCCAAGGCGGAAGTGGTGGCCAGGATCTTCAACAGCGCCATGGTCTCCTTCTACGGCTTTACAGACACGACCTACAACACGGTCACCCGGATGAACCTTTCTCGGACCAAGGATTTTTCCTTGCGCCTGCTTGAACTCATGCCCGGCCAGGTCAAGCTGAAGCTGCTTTCCACCCCGGCGAGTTTTCAGGAGATTCCGTCTTTTCTCCAATGGGCCTTCGCGCAAAAGGCGCCGGATGCCTATGTCGTCGATGCCGAGTCCCTGAGCTATGTGCGCTATGATCCGGCCTTGGTCAGGGACCTTGACTTCGCCAAGGCGAGGCAGGCCCCCATCAGCGACATCTATTGGCACGCCATGTTTTCGCGCAGCATCGACGCGACGAAGAAGGTGCTGCTCGCGCACAGGGCGGCCCTGGCCGCGCGTGAGACCGGCGTGTCTTTCGAGGGGGAGATCTTCGGGCTGTTCGGCCTGGACCAGGCCTATGTTGCCGAGCAGGGCCTTGAGGGCGTGAGCTTCACCCAGGGCTGAGGCGCGTGCCCGGTCTGGCGGCTGGAGGCCAGGCCAACGGCGTGACCTGCATCAGATTCCTTGGCCCAGGCCTTTTGAACCGGCCGGACCAGTATCCGGCCGGTTCTGCCGCTTGCTGCCTGCCGCCTACTTGATGAAATAGCCGTGGGGCTGGGTAGAGTAGGGGAACTTCTTTATCACCGGGGCCGGTGGATTGGCGGCGAAATATTCGTCCACCGCAGCGGATTCGCCTTCCCAGGGGATGAGCCCGTACTCGTCGAAGGCCACCACCCCGCCTTTGACCACACGGGGGTACAAGAGCTCCAGGGCAACCTTGGTGGGCCGGTACAGGTCCATATCAAGGTGCAGCAAGGAGATGCGCAGGCCCGGATTCTCTTCCAGGAACTTCGGGATGGTCTCCTCCACGTCGCCGACGATCAGCTTGCAGCGGGGCGAAGCGGGGATGAAGTTGTCATTGTTGCAGATGTCCACCAGCGTCTCGACTTCCTCGCGGACAGCCTTGGCTGACCAGCCGCTGACGTCCTTGCCGCTTCCGGGAGCCATCTTGCCGTCCTTCTCGCTGAAATTCTGCAGACCCTCGAAGCCGTCGAAGCCGTAGACCATGCGCTTGCGGTCGCCGGGGCAGAAGGTCTCCATGAGCTTGGCAAAGGTGAAGAAGCTCGGGCCCCGGTATACCCCCAGCTCCACGATGCAGCCGGGCAGGTCGATGACCTGCTTGAAGAGCTCATAGTGTGCAATGAACCGGCCGATGTGCAGCCGACGGATGTAGGCCGGAAAGAGCTCCAGCACGTGCTTGAAGGTATGCTGGTTGGAATGGATGAGGTCTTCCATTCTGGTCCAGACGTCCACGTCCCTGGCCGAGCGGGCTCCGGCCGACTCGGTGTATGGAACGTTCTTGGTCTCCTTCACCGAATGGGCTTCCCTGGTTTTCTTGGGTTTTTGCTTTTCCGCCATCCTCGTTCCCTCCCTATTGTTGATAACCGCCGCTGCATTCAGCCGGTGCGATCAGAATCGTCCTACCAAAGATCAACAAGCTCCTTGGCGAACCGTTCCTTGCAGACCTCGTTGTTGTCGAAGTTACACAGCAACCCGGCACTGGTAATGGCGCTGCTGACTTCTAAAACCCGCCGCCTGGCCTCCTCGGCCTCCACTTTGGGCATGATGGAAACCGAGGCCATGCCCGGCGTCTCCAGATACCCGCTGACCTTGGTGTAGCGCACCCTGTGCCCGATGACGAAATCCATCGTCTCGCGGCATTCCTCCCGGGTTTCGGTGGGGAAGCCGAGGATGACGTCCGTCTCGCAGTTGGCAAACCCGGCCTCTGTGAGGCCTCCGAAGATCTTGTCCAGCTCCCGCCGGGTATACAGCCGCTGCATGAGTCCCAGGACGCGGTCATTGGCCGACTGGATGGGCATGTTCAGCAGGAACACCCGATGGTCGCGCACCAGGCCCATGAGGTAATCGAACTCGCTCAGGAAATGACAGGGGTGGATGTTCTCCAGTCCGAGCTCCACGTCCGGGTCCAGGGCCATGAGGTCGTCGTTAGAGTCCACGGATGTGGTGTAAATTCTGAGGTTGGCCAGGGGGAGAGGGAT
>CAZXZF010000002.1:0-43784 GCA_964645095.1 uncultured Desulfocurvus sp.
TGCAGGCGTTGGTGTTGTCGATGAGCACCACGCGCGGAAACTCCACGGCCTCCTGCGTCCTGTCGGCTTTGTTCAGATCACTTTTTGCCATCGTATTCGCTCCGCAAGAGGGACATGCCCACGACGTTCAACCAGGCGCCCTCAATAAGATAGTGTTCTCGCAGCAATGATTCCCGTTGAAATCCGAATTTTTCGTACAAGCGCTGGGCCGGGATGTTCTCCTCGCCCACGTGCAGAAAGATCTTGTGCAGCCCAAGCACCCCGAACCCGTGCCCGAGCATGAGCTTAAGGGTCGTGGAGCCCAGGCCCTGGCCCCGGCTGGGTTCATGGCCCAAGAGTACCCAGAATTCCGCCCGGCCATGGGCCTGATCCCAATGATAGAACCCCGTGTTGCCAACGTGCCGCCCCTGCCGGAAGATGGCGAAGACCAGGCGCGTGTGGTCCGTCTGGAGACACTCGAACCAGCGCAGTTGGTCCTCCGGCGACACCTCACCCACGCGCAAAATCAGCCGGCGCAGCTCCGGATCATTAGCCCAGGCAAGCGTTTGCCCCAGTTCAGCCTCGGAAATGGGCCGCATGAGAACATCACCAGATTGCAGCATGGCATCAATTTGCTCTCCTGTTCTCAGCGCCATGTCAAGCCATACTCCCGCCACCACAGGCCAAGGCAGGCAAGATTCCAGATCTTCGCGTTCACGCCCGTGTCGCCCGCAAGGAAGCGCTGGCGCAGGCCGGCCAGGGCCGCGGCCCGGAACAACTCCCCGGGCAACCCATCAAGGCAGTCAAGGGTCCAGTCCTTGAGCGCCCCGTGCATCCAGGTGTAGATGGGCTGCACAAAGCCCTCCTTGGGCCGGGCGAGCAGTTCCTCGGGCAGGAGGTCGGCCACGGCCAGCTTGAGGATGCGCTTGTTTATTGGTCCACCGGGGCCGCCGCCGATCTTGTACCGGCCGGGCAGCCGGTTCACATACTCCACCAAGCGGTGGTCCAAAAATGGGCAGCGCACCTCGATGCTGTGGGCCATGGACAGGCGGTCCACAAAGGGCAAGATCTGGTTCTGCAGAAGCTCGCCCTGGTCCACCTCCAGCACCCGGTTCAGGGCATCACCGGCGGTGAGCCGGGCCTCCAACTCCGCGTAGGGGTCCACGCGCTCGCCTTCCGGCAGCGCGGCAAGGAACTCCGGGGAAAGCAGCTCCAGGCGCTCGGCCAGGGGGAACACGCTCAGATGGTCGCGCCACAGGGCTTGGCGCGGAGCCGCGATGCGGTCCAGAAAGTTGTACTGCCCAGGAGAGTCGAAGGGCGCCAGCAGGGCCAGCTCCTCCGGGGCGAGGTCCTCGCGCCGGGCCTTGCCCTGGGCGCGAAAGCTGAGCAAAGCCTCCACCGGAAAGGCCAGGCGGTGCGTCAGGTAGCTGGCGAAGAGTTCGTCCGCCCCGTCGCCGGAAAGGGCCACCTTCACGTGCTCGTGGATGAGGATGGACAGGAAGAAGGTGGACACCGTGCCGGAGAAGGGCTCATCAAAGCTCTTCGTGATCCCGGGCATCTTCTCGGCGAACATCGCGGCGTCGATGACGAGTTCGTGGTGCTCCGTGCCCAGGCGGCGGCTCATCTCCCGGGAGTAATGGATATCCTGGGCCTTGCCCGCGAACTGGCCCTGGGCGTCGTCGGCGTAGCCTAGGCAGAAGGTCTTCACCGGCTTCTCGTTGAAGCGGCTCATGAGCGCCGTCACGGCCGAGGAGTCCACCCCGCCGGAAAGATACGCGCCATAGGGCACGTCGCAGTCCATGCGCAGACGCACGGCGTCCTCCAGCAGGCGCCGGATCTCGGCTACGGCCTCCTGCTCGGTGGGGGGCTCATCCAGGGGCGAATAGTCGGCCTGCCAATAGGGGCGCACCACGGCCCGGCCGTTCTCCCAGAGCAGGAAATGCCCGCCCGGCAGCTGCCGCACCCCGGCGAAGATACTGCGCGGGGCGCTGGTGTTCTTGAGGCCCAGGTATTGGAACAGGGCCACGGGGTCGAGCCTGCGCTGCAGGGCCGGGTGCATCAGCAGGCACTTGATCTCCGAGGCGAAGACGAGTTCACCTCCTAGGACGGCGTAGTGCAGCGGCTTCTTGCCCAGGCGGTCGCGGAACAGGGCCAGCCGCCGCCGGGGCGCGTCCCACAGGGCCACGGCGAACATGCCGTTGGCCCGCGCCCCCCACTCCGGGCCATGCTCCTCGTACAGGTGCACGATGGTCTCGGTGTCCGAGTGGCCAGAGCGGAAGCGGTGCCCGCCCGCCACCAGCTCGCGTCGCAGGGCATGGTGGTTGTAAATCTCGCCGTTGAACACCACGTTGACAGCGCCCGTCTCGTTGGTCACCGGCTGTCGGCCACCGGAAAGATCCACGATGGACAGCCTGCGCATGGCCATGCTGATGCCCGGGGCCTGGAAAACTCCCTCCTCGTCCGGGCCGCGGTGGATGATGGCCTGGTTCATGCCCCGCAGAAGTTCCAGGTTGGCCGGGCCAGTAAAGCCGACGATGCCGCACATCAGGGGGTCCCCTCTTCAGGCTTTACATGCGTTGCGCGCATCTGGAAGTATGCAGTGGCGCCCAACAACGAAATTGCCAAGGAAACAATTCTCCAGATGGAGAAAAGAATCAGGCCTCCGGTTGCACTATATAATGTCCAGGTGAGGTCGGCAATTGCCTCAGTCCAGCCGATGCCTGCCGGGGTGATTGGGACGAGAGCGGAGAAAAAGACTAGGGGTGACAATGTGAACGCCAGTCTTGCCTGATAGATGCCAAAGAGTCCGAGCGCCAGAGTGGCGATGCCAAGGGCGGCGAAGAAATGTGTACCCATGCTCAAAAGCAGGGCGAGGGCGAGACTACAGGTGGAGTGCGCGGCTGCGGGGGCGGAATTGCCGTCTAGGCTCCTGAACCTGCTGGCCAGGAACCCGATGCACTGCGTGCTGTACTTGGGACCGATGAATGCCACGGCGACGCTCAAGAGGAACACTAAACACAGGGACGACACGAGGATGCCGGAGTTGGGGGAGAGGTTGCGAAGGGGATGCGGCAGGCCAGTGAGCAGGGCCAGGAATTGGGCCAGAACAGCAAAGCTGGCAAGCCCTGCGACGGTCGAGATCCTGTCGGCCAGGATGACCTTGACAATGGTGGCGATGGGGAGTCCGGAACGCTTGGAGTAGGCGTAGAGGCGTAGGACATCGAAGCCTGTCGCGGCAGGGAGCACGTTGTTGGCGAACACGCCGGCTGCGAAGACACGAAAGACCTCAAAGGCCGAAATGGTGCCGTACATCGATCTGACCAGCACCAAATGGCGAAAGCCGACACACATCAGGGAGGCTGCGCACCAGAGTGCAGCAAGTCCGAGGTGGGCGAGGCCACTGCCTGTGGCCAGGGGGGCCAGCAACGCAGTGTCCTGAACGAACTGGCGGATGAGGTAGGCGATGAGCAGAACGAGGGCCAGGGCCTTGAGTACCGCAATAAAAAGCTGCCATCTCCTGGGCATGGTTTGGGAAAGAACGGTCATGGCCTTGCGTTTATCCTGCCGAAATTGAGAAGTTGTCGGGCTGCCGCCAGGGCGCCAGAAAGCGTGACCGTGGCACTGTACATGGAGTGCAGGGCCAGGGCATAGCAGTAAAAGAGCCAGCCCTTGTGCTTCTGACAGTAGCGCAAGCTTTTCCAGCTGGCCCCCACGAAAAGCGTGAGAGCAAGGCCTGAGGGCAAGGGACCCAGAAGGGAACTGACCAGAACTGTGCCCCACATGACTGCACCGAGTAGATACTCAAGACCAGAAGAAACGGAGGCTCCTCCCTTGTCCGTCCTCGAAGTCGAGGTGCTCCAGAGCAATTCCAGAAGCTCTGCTGTGCGCTTCCAGTAATTCTTGTGGGTTTTGACAAAGCCGCTGAAGTGGTGCTGTGCCTGGAGCAAACGGTCATGCAGGATAGTGTAGGCTGCTGAGTAACGCTGCCCGAACTCGTGGTCCTCGACGCATGGCTTGCGGTAGCGAATGTCAAACCCGCCAATGTCAAGGAACGATTCGCGCCGAAGGGCACCGATTCGAGTGTTGAAGCACGTGGATGTATTGTCCCACTGGGTTGGGAAATGTCCCCAGGCATGCTCCACAAGGCATTTGTACCAGGTGGCCAGAGAAGGGTTGAGGGGCGGCGGGGCCATAATCCCGTTCACTGCCGATACCGAGGCATCGCAGAAGACGCTCTTCACTCGCTCCACTGTGTCGCGGGGTATGACAACATCGGAATCAAGGAACAACACGACGCTGTTCGGAACATTGTAGGTTGCTTGCACCCCTGCGTTCCGGGCGACGGAAGGGCCACAATTCTTCTCAAGTTTGACGACAGTGGGCGCCAAGGAATGTTTCCGGGCCAGTTCTGCTGTTGAGTCTGTGGAGCAGTCGTCAACGATAATGACTTCATCGACCTGGACACCTTGAGCCAGCAAGGAATCGAGGAGTGGAATGATGGATCTCTCGTTGTTGAAGGTCGGGATGAGTGCGGAAACGAATGGTCCAACCTCCGCACGGCCTATACGAGGAGCGTTTTTATCCATGGTGCCTCAATGCCAATTTTTTCCACTCCGCATTACGAAGACGTGAAAATGCGTGCTAAAATGCGGAAGTAGTTACTGTAGTTAAGGGCAAAATTATTCAAAAGTGCGCACTCGAACGTACAGTTGCAGCCTCTTCTTGAGATGAACGAGCACAAGCGGCGGGAGTCTTCACTGTTGAGCAGAGCGCTCGGGTCGTACTTTACATCGCGAAGATTGCCGAAAGACATCGCGCCATTATATTTGAAGGCACCTTCTTCAGCAAGTGGTCCGAACACCTCGCACGGCGCGAGCTCCCCCTTGTGGTCAAGCACGAGAAGTTTGGAACCGGCGCGGCATGGGTCGACCATCCTTCCCTGGCGGTGCGTTTTCATGCGACGATCAGTGTATGTAGTCGCCCAGGCCTTGCCAAATCGCCCCAGGTGCGGCATCTGGATGGTCTGAAGTTCAGCAAGACGTTTCAGGAAATCTTCCCCATCCTGAGTTCTGGCTCCCACATCGCGGGTTACCCCGCGCGCAAACATGAGACCATGAATTTGCGGTGTTCCTGTCTCTTTGATGTACTCGAACAACTCCGAGATCTTGCCGCGGTTCAGTTCGCTATATACAGATGCGACCACAAGTCTAAGATTCGGCGTGCTCTGCATCAGTCTCGTTATACGTTCCTTGGATTCTTGATGGGCCTCAAAGGCTCCGGCAACGCCACGGATTGTGTCATGTAGAGCGCCGACACCGTCCAAAGAGAGTGCTACATTGATGGTGGACCGGGGATTTTCTTTGCAGATCCGCGCAACAACGGCCTCAAGCCGCTCAGGGAGTTGGCCGTTCGATGGCAGGGTGATCCTGGGAATTGGCCGCGCCTGGCAAAATGACTGAACGATTTCCGGCAGGTCTGCCCGCAGTATTGGTTCGCCACCGGATAACGTAAGCTGGAATAATGAAGGAAAGTGCGGGGCAATCTTACGGATCTCTTCCAGCGAGAGTGAGTTTGACTCGGTTTCATGCTTCCAGTTGAAGCACATGGCGCATCGCTGGTTGCATTTGCTGGTGACTGAAAATATCAGGTACCAACACTTTTCGCCAAACAACGTGCGAACGAAACGCATTCCAGTTTTTGTCATCTCCGGTAGCGTACCGGAAGCAAGTAGTTTTCCCATCGTTAACCTGTTGGTTGAAATTGGTGATTCTAATGGTGTTTCATATTTTTGTGCATGTGATCAACGATGTGTCGATACAGTGATGGTGCAAAGGACGTTGATTTTGGACTGCCTTGGTATCAGTCTACTTACGAGATGTGATACTAATTTCTTTGCACCCACCGATTGTCAGCAAAGTCAAAAGAAAAGCTATACCAAACTCATATACCTTTCGAGATGCTTCACGAAATTTTGGTTTAAAGACGAGTTCAACAGTTTTTGTGCCAGGAGGTAAAATAGCAGCCATAGCAATACCGTTGGCGGGGTAAATCCTAATTTCCCTTCCGTTGGCAAAAGCCTGCCAGCCAGTGTTAAACGAATCATTAAAAAGTAGGATGAAATGGTCGTTGCTAGGTTCTATCTCAACACTTATGTTGTCGAAGTTTTTTTCCATGAATTTCAGAGGCACAGCTACTGTCTCTCTGGGATGGGGAAAAGGCAAGCTTTCTTCAACTATGATAGTAGAATTAAGATCAAAAATATCATCACGTACGAGCCTCGCAACCTCGTTAATATTAGACGCAACGTGGTAACTGCTGAAAAGCATGAACCTAGACAAAGCACCTTGTAACTCGTGGGTAAGGAGCTTTGGCTTTACTGGTAAGCTAGGTTCACAATTTACGTTCTCGCCTCGACCCTTCATTTGGCAATATATGTCATTCAAATCTTCGGAGCTAATGATGTCACTATATTTAGAAATGTCTAAATTCGCTAAATCCAAGTTGCCAGCGGATTGAGGAACTCCATAATACGTTGTGCGGAAGTGCACAATATTATGTCTTCCAAGTGTTGCCACAAGTCTTGGTTGGGGATCTGGGGTGTCACGCTGTCCCTGGATATTAAATTTCACACCTAACAGTATGAGGAGTTGTTTATCTGTAAAGTTCGTGGCCAAACCGATTTCGTCAACGGGGTGGTTCGGGAGCACGGGATCTGCTGTTGTCCTGGTTTCGACATAGGCATCTAAAAATTTGTGTTGTCGCATAGTTATTTGGCTGTTCACGCCGCCATATGAATTGTATCCATACGCGTAAGGAAGATTAGACAACACTTCTGTTTCAGCCCTGTAGTCGAATAAAGCGTTGATGGGCAACGCTTTGTGTACGTTATTAATGCGATAATCAACTGAGCTCAGTTGGGCTGAATTATCAACTGGTTTAAAAAGTTCGTTATATTTAACGGAAACAAAAGGTTTTGACGTGTAGTGTGTGAACTCTAGGAAAGCTGGTAGCTGTTCAGCGACAGCTAAAGCAATAACAGCTGTTGCTACGGATGACCACTTCAAATTTTTCGCATAGGAACCCAAGATATTGTAAAGCCAATACAAAACTAGATACAGCTTATACACAGAAAGTGAAACAATGAATAGCCATTCTGTGGGCCAAGAATTTATACGCGAGTATTCGTTAGCGATTCGGAAGTACCCCTCAAAAGGATAATCAATGTTGCCAATCTTCGGTGCAAGTGGTATAACGTATGACAATGCGAGTAGCCCTGTAGAAATTGTAAAAATAATGAGGAATATAAAGTGTCGCTTTCCCTCAACGAAAGACACAATGTGATTTGTAAGCGGAAACAAAAAACCAATAATACCAATGGACAAAATTAATAGAGATATATAGTGACGCCCAACTTCTGTTGCGAAGAAATATAGGAATAATGAGGAAAGTATAGATACAATACAGGTTATAAATGCCTGATGCGGATTGAACGTTGTTCCTGGTCTAACAAGTGAACATGCAGGTGCAGTTTTGGTAAAGAGACGTATCGAAAAATAAGCGGTTGCAGCAGCGCTAACGATCACAAATAACTTTAAATAGATTAATATAGGTATTGTGTCTCCACACGACGATGATGCGAAGAAAATGGTTGTCGAGAGTATTAGCCCAGCGAGTAATGGCGTTGCGTATAGTGAAAATCGTGTAAATAGCGATCGAAATTTGTTGCGATGAAGAGCGGACTTCAGGTTTGCCATCGTAAGCGCTGCAGTAATGGACCAAAAAAAAGATGCAAGATATACGTGGGAGCCATGCTGGAATGGGTAGAACACTGCGTTGCCAACAGTCCCAACGATCCATGGTAATGTGATCTCAACCAAAAAGAAAAGAGATATAATATGCCAAAACTTACTTAAATTTATCATCGCCCCTACGAGCATGAGCGAAGTTGCTACTATGCCACAGTTTACAAAGGTTAATTGTGCATTTTGCATGTCAATGAATCTCGAGAGCGGAAAATTGACTGATACTCCCATTGCTCCTAGTTGGGTAGACTTGTCAATGGTAATACCTGATAGTTCCGGGATGAACTGACGGAAAAATGCAATAGGTTTTAC
Organism: uncultured Desulfocurvus sp.; assembly: GCA_964645095.1. GTDB lineage: Bacteria > Desulfobacterota > Desulfovibrionia > Desulfovibrionales > Desulfovibrionaceae > Humidesulfovibrio. The sequence continues at coordinate 8,094 of CAZXZF010000002.1, forward strand.
AAACAAGGCATAGTGAAAGAAAGGTTGGGAAATACGCGACCCGCTAATGACTTCAAAGAAAAAAGGGATTAGCCTATATTGAGATATTGACAATGTTATGGCTATCGACAGGGCGTATGCTATGGCGATTTTTCTCCTTTCGCTATTTTCTACCGCCATGTAAATATGGTTACAAGTGATCGCAAAGTTGGCCACTAAGAAGTAAATAGAATAAACAATGTGTCCTGTAAGAATCATGGTTGTTAATGAGATGGCATGTAAAGCAATAAGGAGAAATATGTTAACATTTTTTGAATTAATAATCGTAAGTATCGAAAGCAAAAAAAACAACTGTAGTATTATGTTTGGGAATGTTTGCAGGTAGTACAGAGTGGCAAAGCTTATTTGGTAAACGATAGCAGCCAGCAGCGCGCAATGCTTGTCTACGATGTAATGCTTCGCAATATGAAATTGTATTAAGCCAATGCCCCAATAGCATAGGAATTGAAGTATCCCTGCCGCAACAAATGTAGCCCCTGCCGTTGGTAGTAAGATAGTCCTCAGGATTGGAGAATAGATTACGTTGTTAACACTCGCAGAGAAATCTATGCCAAAGCATGTGAATGGATACCATGACGGAGACCCTGCAAGAAGTTGTTTTCTTGACATCTCTACCGCAGGAAAAGAGCCGAACAAATTGTCAGTGCTCCAGAGTGGAAAGTTTAGCCCTGTCAAAAAAGGAGAAAACACAACCAAAGCTATTGACAGTGACGCAAGTATAGGTATCCATTTGCTGAGTTTGTTTTCATCAACTGATATATTTGAATTAACATGTCTCAACGCTGATGCCATTTGTATATCCTCGCCTTCACTTTGTGCAACGATGCTCTACAACTGTATACAATCATCAGTAACAACCATTCACTCTGCGGTGTGTAATTCTATTTGTACAGAGAGGATATTTGCTTAGCACGGTCGTAACTATGGTGTTCTGAGTGCGCTGCCTGTTTAGATATAGTATTCACCTGACACTGCCACCCCTGGCGTGGTGCTGATTACGGTGCCTTCTAGCCTGTCTTCTTCGCTTGTTCCTTCTTTTGAAATCCGTCTAAAGAAGCCTGGTGAGGGGTTCTGCCAGCCATGTTCGGATTCTGATGGCTGCGTCCATGGTTGTAAGCCTGTAGGTAAGCCTCAATATGATTGCGTCCTTGTTACCAATTCGAACCATTTCTCCCGGCCCTTGATACGGAAGTGCTCGCCCAAGGAGCGTTCGGTGCAGGCGCCTCACAAAACAGTTACTCTGGGGCCTTTCGTGGTGCAGTGCTCAATGCCTCCAGCTACAGGAATGGCTTATACTAATGCTTGTCTGGCCTGCCGCAGAATCTTTCGGCCATTGTCCGAAAGAATGGTGCGGATGCCCGCACCAATAGCCTCGAAGTGCGGTAATACGTCCTGTTTCAGTACATATGGTGCTTAGAGTCCCAGCCCCTGCCGGAAGAAGGCGATGGTCTTGACCAGTCCCCCTTCCAGCTCGATCGTGGGCTCCCAGCCCATAACCTGCCGGGCCAGGGTGATGTCCGGCTGGCGCTGGGTAGGGTCGTCCTGGGGCAGGGGGTTGTGCACGATGCGCGACTTGGACCCGGTCATGCGAATCACGGTCTCGGCCAGCTGAAGAATGGTGAACTCGACAGGGTTGCCCAGGTTCATGGGCCCGGTGAACTCGTCCGGGGTGGCCATGAGCCGGATGAAGCCCTCCACCAGGTCGTCCACGTAGCAGAAAGAGCGGGTCTGGTTGCCCTCGCCGTACACGGTGATGTCCTCGCCCTTCAGGGCCTGGACGATGAAGTTTGAGACCACGCGGCCGTCATTGATGGCCATGTTCGGGCCGTAGGTGTTGAAGATGCGCGCCACCTTGATGCGCAAGCGGTGCTGGCGGTGGTAGTCGAAAAACAGCGTCTCGGCGCAGCGTTTGCCCTCGTCGTAGCAGGCGCGCGGGCCGATGGGGTTGACGTTGCCCCAGTAGCCCTCGACCTGGGGGTGCACGCTGGGGTCGCCGTAGACCTCGGATGTGCTGGCCTGCATGATCTTGGCCTTGATGCGCTTGGCCAGGCCGAGCATGTTGATGGCCCCGTGCACGGATGTCTTGGTGGTCTGCACGGGGTCGTGCTGGTAGTGGATGGGCGAGGCCGGGCAGGCCAGGTTGTATATCTCATCGACCTCGACGTAGAGTGGGAAGGTCACGTCGTGTCGCAGCACCTCAAAACAGGGGTGGGGCAGCAGGTGGCGGATGTTCTCTTTGCGTCCGGTGAAGTAGTTGTCCACGCAGAGCACGTCATGCCCGGCATCAAGCAGACGCTCGCACAGGTGCGAGCCCAAAAACCCGGACCCGCCGGTAATGAGGATGCGTTTGTTCTGGGCCATGGGCTCTCTCATCGGGTTTGTCCATGTTCCAACTGAAGACAACCTATGCCGAATTCGTGCGTAGCACAAGCGGCAGAGATCTGACGGCAATGTGGCGGATGGCCTGGGGGGCAAAAAGCTTTGCGCTGCCCGCCCAACAGTTCACTTGGCGGGTGGCCCAAGAGGAAGACGGTAGAGCCATGAATGAGGATAAGCAGACTGCCAAGAGCCCAAACTTACGGGTGGTATACGTGGGGTAGGGTTAGCAGCCCTTACAAAATACAGCTCCGTATGCGGTCCACACGCTTCTATTGCGTTTTTTTGAGTGGCGAGAGAGTCACTTGGACCTTGAAGCCGTCCTTGATCTTGAATTCCGGGTTGGCCACCACCAGTTCGAACAGGTAGTACGCTGGCGCGGCGATGCCAGGGTCCAATGCCGTCCAGGAGATGCGAGACAAGGTGGCCTCGAAGCTCTCCCCCTTGCCCGAGTCCAGGGCGATTGTTGCGTTGCCGCCGGTCTGCAGGCGGTCCAATTCACTTTCATGCACCTGGCCGCGAATGACCATGGGGTCCATGAGGCCGATGGTGCACAGGGTGTTGCTCACGGTGGCGCCCAGGCGCAAGGCGGCATCTATTGAGATCACTTGCCCGTCCATGGGGGCGCGCGCCAGCACATAGGTAGGCTTAGAACCTATCTGTAGGGGCTGCCCGAGGGTCTTGCTCAAGATAGCGAGGTCGTCCGCTACGGCCTTCCTGGTGTCGTCCAAGCCTACTCGGGAGAGCTCCATCTGGCCGATGAGGATCTGGCGCTGGTCCTGTAGATCAGCCAGGGCGTTTCTGGGTGCCATGCCAAGGTCGGTGAGCTGGGTGGCCTCGGAGATGTTACGTTCCAGTTGGGCGAGTTTAAGCTCCATCTGGCGGATGTTCAACTCCATACTGCGTAAGCCTGGACCTTTGTTGAGCCTGGCGGCGACAGCCGAAGCGTCGTTCACCGACAGCTTGAGCTTGAAGAGCAGGTCGTCTTTTCTAACCGTCTGGCCGATGCTGATGCAAATGTCTTCCACCACGCCGGGCATGCTTGTGGGGACGGGCATGGTCACGGAGCAATATGAGCGGCCTTGAAGGACGAGAGGCAGCGTCGCGGCGTCCACCTGCGGCGGGGGCACAACGGGCTGGCGCTTCTGCGCGGGAGCGCCCATCCATAAGAACGCCCCCACGGCGCAAAGCGCGAGCAGGACTATGACGATGCCAATCTTATTCCATATGGCCATGGCTAATCCTTATGTGCTCGTTAAATAGTGCGCCGGATTGCGTCCGAATCTTTACGAGCGCTACGGAGTACTCTTCCTGGACTTTGATCTCGGCTATCCTGGCATGGACGGCAGCAGCCTTGGCATCTATCAGGACTTCATAGGACACGTTGCCCACCTGTTGGCCGATGGTCTTGCGCTTGGCCTCCAACTCGCGGAGTTCCCGCATGGAGGCGGCGATGGTGATCTGATCCTTGAGCATGCTAATATCAATGGCTGTGCTGTCCCATGCTGCTTGCATCTCGGCGATAGTAAGGGCGTTATTCACCGCAAGTTTTTGAACAGTGAACTCCTCGCGCTCCACACTGCGCATGGTCTCGCCCCAACTCCACACGGGTATGCTCACGCCGAGGCCCAAATAATAGGGCGAAGAGGTGTCCTTTGTGGCTGTGGGGTCAGGAGTGGTCAGGCCAATAATGAACTTTGGAAGATGCTCGGCCATGGCCAAGCGCACCCTGAATGTCTGAAGCTTCTCCTTGATTTTCAGTGTCTTGAGTCTTATGTTGTGTTGCTCAACCTGTGAGAATGCTGGCATGGTGAAGGTGGACTGCTTACCCACGATCTGTGGCAAAGAGTTGGGTATATCGAAGTTGACCTTCTGTTCCGCCGTCAAGCCGAGGAGCCGCTTGAGTTTGATGAGTTCCTGGGTGTGGCGATTAATCTCCTGAGTCAGTTCCTTTTGCGCCATGGAGTCCTTCAGATCCACCACGCGCTTATCCAGTTGGGACACGGATCCCTTGTCTGTACGCTGGCCAGTGTATTCCATCAGCTTTTGCGAAAGCTTTGCGAGCTCCTTGCGGCATTCGATCAAGTCCTGCAGTGAGTCCAGCTTGACGAAGGAGATTCCAACCTTCTCCATGAGATCCTCGATGGCGAGGGTGTGCATGGCTTCCGCAAGGCTGGTAGCCACCTTGCTGGCATCGTGCCCGATATAGGCAGCGATGGGATCGTAGGTCCCGGTGCTAAAACCGACAGAGAGGTACGACTGGGGGGGGGGGGACGTGTTAAGCTTGTTCAGGGGCTTGCTATAGGAAACGTTCAGGCTAAGTTTGGGGAACAGCCTGTACCAAGAGTCCTTCTCCCCGAGTTTGCTGACCTCGATATCGATCCGGGTAGTTTTGAACTGTGGTGAGGAGTTCAGGGCTGTGTTGATGGCGTCAATATAGTCCTGCCGGGGATCGGCGGATTTATTGGGAAGGGAGGGCTCCTGCATTTGGCCGGGTTCCGTTCCCGCAACTTGCGGCTGACTTGAGGCGGGCGCTGCCGGGTCCGCCTTGGCCTGGGCCTGCGGGGCAGCTGGCCGTACAGGGGCGGTCTGGGATTGGGTGACCGGAGTGGCGACTGCTGCCAGCGTTTGTGGGGCCGGGGCGGGAGTCTGAGGCGGCGGCGACGAAGGCTTCAGCGACACAGGCTGCGACGGGACGACCGGGAAGCGTACGGACCAGGACTGGGACTCTGCGCCCAGTACGGTCGAGGCAATGACCAGCGCGGCCAGGAGGAGGCAGCACGCCGCTGCGCAAATGTCAGTGAGAATGTGGTGTGGTATGCGCATGGACTTGTCTCTCTTTCGGCTCTCAGAATTACTTTTGCACCAGCAGTCCGTCGTGCATCTGGAACACGCGGGTGCATTGCTGGGCGACAGAGGAGTCGTGGGTCACGATGAGCATGGTCGTGTCGTGTTCCAGGACGATCTTCCGAAAATAGCTCATGACCATGTCCCCGGTCTTCTGGTCCAACTGCCCCGTGGGTTCGTCGGCCAGAAGCACTCTCGGTTTGTTGACCAGCGCGCGGGCGATGGCGACACGCTGCTGCTCGCCACCGGAAAGCTGGTTGGTCCGGTGCTTGATCTTGTGGCTCAGGCCCACCTGCTCAAGTGCGCAGGCCACCACCTCTTCGCGTACGGCCTTGGGGCGGCGCGCATAGATGAGCGGAAACTCCAGGTTTTCAAAGACCGTGGAGTTGTCGAATAAGTTGCAGGACTGTAGGACAAAACCCAGACATTCTCGGCGGATGGCCGCCTGCGCCTTGTTTGAGAGCCCGAACATCTCCTGGCCCTCCATTGCGTAGGAACCACTGGTGGGCGGGGCCAGCAGGCCCAGGATGTAAAGCATGGTAGATTTCCCACAGCCCGAGGGCCCCATGATGGCGGTCATTTCGCCCGGGCGCAACTCCAGGTCCACCCCACGCAGGACCTTGAAGTCGCCCTCCACCGTGGAGTAGCTCTTCGTCAGCCCGGTTATCCGGACTATCGGGGGTTGTTGTGTTGTATCATTCATAACGGATGGCCTTCACTGCATCCATTCTGGCCGCGCGCAGGGCCGGGTAATAGCCCGCAGCAATGCCTAGTCCGACGGAAAAAGCAAGACTCGTGCCTGTATAGGCGATCAGCAGGGACAGGGAAGGTCTGGCCTCCAGGTAGTGTGCGCCTACCGCCACGGCGACGTATCCCATGATCACGCCGAGCAAAGCCGCGGTAACACTCAATGTCACCGATTCACTCAAAAACTGGAGCATGATGTCGTATTCTTCCGCGCCCATGGCTTTCTTAAGGCCGATCTCCCGGGTGCGCGCCGCGACAGAGCTCATCATGCCGTTCAGGATGCCGAAGCCGCCCAGCACGAGGGTGGCGGCAATGGAGATGCCGACAAAGAGCTGGACCCACCAGATGATGGCGCTCACGCGATCCAACTGCTGCCAGGCGACCTCGACCCTGAGGTACTTAGGATCGTATAGTTTTGACAGCAGCGCAAGCAACGCTGAGTTCACCGTGGCAATACTGTCCAGTGATGCGCAGCGGACAAAGAGGCGGTCGGCGCGCATGTCTCCATTGCTGCGGTTTGCAACCGTTGTCAGCGGCAAAAAGGCGACCTTCTTGCGGTCACCGAGCTGCATGCCGCCGACAACTCCAACAACCTTGTACACATCCGCCTTAATGGGGATGTATTGTCCAATTGCGGATTCCTGGTCGAAGAGCGTGGTCGCCAATTCCTCGCCGATGACGCAAACCCGTTCCTGCGCGTTCAATTCCTTGGCCCCGAAGAGCCTGCCCTGTACGGCCTTCAGATCACTGACGCGCCAAAACTGATCGTCCACCCCGTTGAGGGGGATGCCCAGCAGCTTCATGCGCCAGAACAAGGGAACATACTCGACTTTGTCCGTGCCCAGGCTGGCTGAATCCACATTTGGCAGGGCGCGTACGGCGTTCAGCGTTTTGGGGAGGAAGAAATATGGAGGCAGGCTGGTGTCCTGGGAGCTGGTGAAGCTGACCTTGATTATGGTCGCGCCGCCCAGGAGGTCCAGGTCCCGGTTGATGTTGTGCTTCACCTCGTCGCCCAGGGTAAGGATGGTGATGAGGCTTGCAGTGCCAAGGGCCACGGCCACCAGCACGCCCATGTTGCGCCGCCGCTGTCGGAATACCTGCCTCGCGCAGATTTGGAATAGGTCGGACGGCAAGATCAAGACAACCACCTCGTTACGCTGTGATTTCGGGATGCGACGCCAATGCGTCATGCAAGCAGCGTGCCGCCATGGAGACGCGGATGCGTCAGTAGTGAAGTGACTGTTGGGCGGTGGCGAAGGCCTCGAGAACCTGGTCGATGTGCCGGTCCTCGTGGCTGCTGGTGAAGGCGAGGCGGATGATGCTCGCGCCACGGGAGACTGCCGGATACACTGCGGAGACGGCGAAGACTCCAAGCCTGTCGAGTTCGGTCACAAAGGAGTGGGCCGCCTCATCGGAGCCGATGGCGACGGAGATGATGGGGCTCTGGCCGTTGTTGACGGTGAACCCGAGGGCGGCGAGGCCCTTTCTGGCCTTGCTGGCGTTTTTTATCAGGCGGGTGATGCGCTCGGGCTCCTGCTCCAGGATGTCGAAGACCTTGAGGGCGGCGGCGGCGCTAGCTGCGGGCAGGGCGGCGGAGAACACCAGGGGGCGGCTGCGGTGCTTCAGGAAGTCCTTCAGGTTCACGTCGTCGGAGGCGATGAACCCGCCAATGGAGGCGAAGGCTTTGCTGAAGGTGCCGGTGATGATGTCTATCTGGTCCGTGCAGCCATGGCTGTGCGCCGTGCCGCGGCCTGCGCCCAGCACGCCGAAGCCGTGCGCATCGTCCACAAGGATGATGAGGTTCGGGAAGATCTTTTTGAGTTTCACTAGCTGGTCCAGGGGAGCCACCTGCCCGGACATGCTGAATACACCCTCGGTGATGAGGAAAATACGTTTTTTCATCGGGCTGTTGGCGAGCTTCACCAGCTTGTTCGATGCGCTGCGGACGTCGTTGTGGGCAAAGGTGGAGATGCGGCAACGGGACATCTGGCAGCCTTCGATGATGCTCGCGTGGCTTTCCTTGTCGCACAAGAATGTGTCCCCGACCTCCGCCAGGGTGCTTATGGTCCCGTAATTGGCCATGAACCCTGTGGTGAACAGCAGCGCCCACTTCTTGCCGAGATGGCTGGCCACGCGCCGTTCGAGCTCTTCGTGGAGGGAGATATTGCCGCAGAGGATGCGCGAACCGCCAGGCCCTGTGCCGAATTGCGACATGGCGCGCGAAGCGGCCTCGATGATGCGCGGGTCGCTGGCCAGGCCGAGGTAGTCGTTGGAGCCGACCATGACCATGCGCCGACCCCGCACAACGACTTCCGGGCCCTCGGCCCTCTCTATCTGACGATAGAGTGTGTATATGCCGGCGTTGCGCACCATGTTCACTTGTTGGATCAGGGCATTGTCGGATGGTACGATTTTCATGGTTTCGGTATTTCTCGGAACTTTTTTGGAAATTGCTCGCATTCATGGTAAATTAGTGCATCCGGTGCAGTGCCTTAAGCGCTACCACGGAACACATACTCATCTGCGACTCCGAGCGCAAGGGGTATCGTGCAATTGTTAGCCGCTGCTCCTGCGCCTGGTACTGATGTCGTGGTCCCTGGCCGAATGGATCAACCGTTTGAGTCCGGCCAGGTCCAGCTCAAGGCACTTGAGTCCGAGCAGACCGAGCCCGATGTTCAGCCCCACGCTGAGCGCATGGTAGACGATGGCGAAGGCCAGAGACTGCTCAAATCCGAGGCCGAAGAGCGTCAAGGCTATGACGATGGCGCCGTGGGTCGTGCCAACGCCAGCAGGAACCGGGACCGTGATTAGCCCGGCAATGGTGAAGCTCATTGCAAAAATGGCGCAGGAGAATAAGGAGGGAAGGCCAAGCATAATCATGCCGACCCAGAACGTTGTGGCGATGACTAGCCAGATCGCAAAGGAGAGGACTATGGCGCGCACAAGAACGCCGTTGCGGAACAAAGAACGCAGCCCTTCCCCCCCGGCGTTGAGCGTGGCGGCGAGGGGATCGAGGTTGCGCCCAAGGCGTCCGCCGATTGACTGAAGTAACAGGACTAGTTGTGCCTCAAAGGCCGTTACAATAAAGATGAAAAGAACGACTCCGGCCAGGGACGCTCCGGTGGTGATTGCCGCCATGGTGTTTTCCTGTGCCGCATGGCCGGAAGGGATGAGCAAGAGCAGGGCGCCGATGAAGAAGACCGCCACGGCGAGGATGTCGAGAAGACGGTCCGCCAGGATCTTTGACAGGGCCTCGGCCAGGCCGCCGACTTGGCCTTTGGCGAGCAGGGCCGCGATGCAGAACTCCCCGGCGCGTAACGGCAACAGGCTGTTAGCGAAGTTGCCGATGTTCGCCGCGTGGAACGTATGCGGAAAAGGTTCCTCTGACTGTAGGATGATGTGCAGCCGAAGAGCGCGCAGCCCATTGCTCAAGAGGAGCAGTAAAAGCATCAAGGCTAAAAGAATGTGATCGGCGGAGGCGATGATTCCGGGTAAGCGGGCCAGTTCAGGGGAGCGTGGAAGCAGGAGGGCGACTCCTGCTCCGAGGGCGAACAGCAAGAGCGCTTGACGAAGCAAAAGCCAAGCCCGGCTGGCGTCGGACATATCTGCATCACTCATGGGTGTCGTTTCCTCCAAGCGAAAGATTCACGCAGATTTTTGCAACGCCTCTCTTGAATGCGTGAGGAGCCGAAGAAACTCAGAAATGTGGTTTCTGCGCAAAGGGCCTTGGATGCGCACAGCCCTCGGGTGAACGCTCCTCACGATGGAAGGTCAATGGCCGTCGTGATTCGAGCACGGGTAAAGCGTCTGGTTCGGTCTTGGCTCGGCTGTCATGTGTGCAGAGCGGCTGGAGCGCTTGCGGTTTATTGTGAGCAGGTCCATCAAGGTCCGAGCGTGGTGAGGATCCTTTATGTGGGGATTCATCGTGCCCGTTATGATCAGCATATAACGTATTCACGAAGTATAGCGGCCGCCTCTTGGTTTCATTAAAGATCCGCCCGATATATTCCCCCAGCAGTCCTATGGCCGTCAATTGCATGCCGCCCAGCAGTAAAATGGTCGTCATGATGGTCGGATAGCCCTGGACCGGCTCTCCCCAAAATATGGTCTTGAGCACGGTCCATGCGGCGAAAAGAAAGGCCCAGAAGGCGATAAACAGCCCGAGGTAGGTGGCCACCTTGAGTGGACCCACGCTGAAGGACGTGATGCCTTCCAGCGCGAAATTCCACAGTTTCCAATAGGTGAATTTGCTGCTGCCGGCTATTCTTGCCTCTCGGTGGTAGCCAACGGCTGTCTGCGAATAGCCGATCCAGGCGAAAAGCCCTTTCATGAACCTGTGGCGCTCGCGGAACTGACGCACGGCCTTGACAGCGCGCATGCTGAGTAGGCGGTAGTCACCGGTGTCCTGTGGGATCGGGAAGTCGCACAATCTCCTGATGACGCGGTAAAAAGCAAAGGAAGTGGCCTTTTTCAGGCAGCTTTCTCCATCGCGCTCGTCCCTGCGGGCGTAAACCACGTCAAAACCTTCGCGCCAGCGCTCAATCAGTGTGGGGATGAGCTCTGGCGGATCCTGCAGGTCTGTGTCGATGACCACCACGGCATCACCGTTGGCAAAGTCCAGGCCGGCAGAGATGGCGATCTCCTTGCCAAAATTCCTACTGAGATCGAGAATTTTGGCACGGCCGTCCCGTGCGCGAATGTCTTGCAGCACAACCAGAGAGCCGTCGGAACTTCCGTCGTTGACGTACAAAATTTCGGTCTGGCAGTGTAGAGCATCCAGCACAGCGCAGAGGCGCCCATGAAACACTTCCAGGACGTCTTTTTCGTTGTGCACAGGGGCCACGACCGAAAGCGTGAATATGCTGGAGTTCACCTGCGACTGCGTCATTCCTTTGCCTCCCTTGTGAACACCCAGTGCGCACTCATGGCATAGTTCGATATGAGCACAAGGATTGTGGTGGCCACCTGTGAGATTATGTAGTGGATCTCGCAGAGGTCCACAAGGGTGAGCATGAAAAGAGCATTGAGGCCGAAGCCGATGCCAACCATGACCAGAAAGCGTGGCAAGGCGCGGCTATGTGTGGATGTGGTGCCGAAGGTGACGTGGTAATTTAGCATGTAACTTACTAGCGCTCCGCAAGCCGCGCCTAGGCTTGAGGCTGGCACTGGGGCCTGGCCCGCGGAGTTCACCAGTAGCAAAAGCACTGTGTAGTGAACGGCGGTGGCCGCACCGCCCACGAGTGCAAAGACGAGAAACTGGAGCAAGGACCGCAAGTGCCCAAGGGCTGTCGCCGCAGTGGGCTTTTGCATCCAGTTCCGTCTCATGGTCCCAAGGGTTCGTTCGCGGCGATATCCGGGGAACTGAGTTTCGTCGGTGTCTTCTTCCACGGTGTTCTCCTCAATCGATGAGCGTTACGCCATGCAGGTTGCATTCTCGCGAAGCATGGGCGCGGGGCCCCTGACAAGATACCCCGTCGCCTTCCATGCATCGCCGGGGAAGCTTTCTGGGGATGCCCATGGGCAAGGCGCGGCCCTTTCCCCGTGACCGCCAACGTGTGACCTGCCAGCAAACGCTATGCTGCTTACGCCCCAGGCACGTCCCTGCCTTTTGCCGCTGTTCCGGTGATCAGGCCGATGAGCCCGGCCGCGCAAGCCTCTGGCGCGAACATTTCCAAAGCCTTCACGCAGCCTTTGGCGGCCATGTCCAGAGCCTCCTGGCGATTGTCGACCAGCCACTGGATGGCGTCGGCCAGGGCGATGGGGTCGCGCTCAGGCGCCAGCAGGCCGGTTTCGCCGTGAAGAATGAGGTCCGGGATGCTGGCGACGCGCGTGGCCACCACCGGTAGGCGGTGCAGCAGGGCCTCGACGATGACCGTGGGCAGGCCATCGCCCTTGCCACCAGGTAAGTGCACGCTCGGCATCACCAGCATGTCTGAGGCGCGGAGCAGGGCCGAGATCCGGTCATGGGGTACAAAGCCGGGGAAACTGATGAAATTCGTGAGGCCAAGGCGCTTCGTCGCCGCCTTCAGATGACCGCGCCAAGGGCCGTCTCCGGCCAGGGTAAGTCGGGCATCGATTCCCCGGTTTCGCAGTAGGCCCAGAGCTGTAATAAGGTGCTGGAAGCCTTTCGTCTCGATAAAGCGCCCTATGGCTACGAGTCGAAGCGGCTTTGTAGTGTCGTTCCCCCTGGCTTTAGAAATCCCGACGACCTCCGGCGAGATGGGCGCCAGGGTGTGTGCATTATAGACGAGTTGCACCTTGTTAGGGGCCTCGGGGATAAATCGGCGCAGGTGCGGCAGGTTGTAGGCCGAATCTACGCGGGCAAAGGCGGCATCGCGCAACTTGCGGACCAACATGCCGTCAGACGGATGCACATCGCCCGCACGGGCAGAGAAACTGAAGGGGATGCCGAGAAGCATTGAGGCGCACCACGACGCCGTGGCCGAGCCGTTGGCCCAGGCCGCATGGATGTGCTCAACGCCCAACTGCCGGAAGCGCCGTGCTAGGCTCAGGCCGCAGATTACGGCCAGCAAGTTCTCGCCGTATTTCTCCAGGCCCCCGCCAGGGGAGCAGAGCACCCGGCCCACAAGGGCGAGGGTTCTTAACGGACGGCTGAGCAGGGCGGCTAGGAAGTCGCGCCCGATGCGCGGCAGCGCGGCCAGCCCCAGGCGTTCCACGGAGATGCCTTCGGGGAGCATGGCTGGTGTATTCCAGAGCGGACCGTACAGGCAGTGTACGGACAGTGGAAGCCCGGCCGTGTGCAGCGCCTTGACCTCGCTGACCACGAAGGTCTCCGAGCCCTTTGGGAACCAAAGGGTGACATAGGCTGTGCACGGCAGGCTCATGTCCTGGCCTCCGCGTGGGGGAAAAGCCTAGCCAAGGTGGCGCCGCGCACCAGCGTCTGGGTGCGCAGCCAGAGGATGAAGGCGTGGATGCGCGCCACCAGACGCTCCACAGATGCATCATCCGGCAGGTGCGGGCAGGCTCCTGGTTGAAGCTCCGAGGAGTGCAGAAAAAGATGAATGACCTCCCCCCCGCGCGCCAGGTGCAGGCGCACGCCCAGCTTCATGGCGGGCAGGGTATACCACGCTGGCTGTGGGCCGACGACGGCGACGCGCTGGAAGTTGCGCAGAAGTTCCTTGCGCGCCCCTGGCCCGAGCCCGCTAGCGAGCCGCCAAGCGCAGGCGGGCAGGCCTGGTAAAAGCGCGGCCATGGTCAGCGGGACTTCAAGCAGCTGCGTGAGGCCTGCCTCGTCCTGGAGCAGGACGTAGGGGTCTGTGTGCGACAGGAAGGCCTCCGGCAGGACAGGGCACCAGCGCATGGGCACGAGGCTGGAATCAACGCGCAGGTCGTGTCCGGGCAGCAGGGCGCGCACTTTGGGTCCCAGGTCGAAGCGGCCCATGCGGAAGGACGCGGGCGCGCAGCCTGTGACGTCTTGGCAGGCGCGCACCAAGGTGTCCAGCTTGGCGTCCAGAACCTCGCCGGGCATGTCTTCCGAGGGGGTCCAGGCCTTGTTACCCAGTTGTCTCAGGGGCGGGGTGTTCCATGGGTGCAGGTGCAGGCCGACTTCTGCGCCCAACTCATCCTGCCAGCGGCGCAGCATATCTGCGCAAACGGGGTCGCTCAAGACCGGCCAAGTGCAGAGCAGGGTCAGGGGCAGGCCGAAATCGCGGGTGAGAAATTCCAGGCGCGAGAGGGCGGCAACGTTGGAAACTCCTTGGGCTATGGCGGAGTAACTGCCGGAGAATAGGCCCTCCTCCTCCACATCCACGCTGAATACCAGCGAGATCTCGCGTTTGGCGTTCAAGGGTGACTCCCTCGCGGCCTGTTGCGACGGGCCCAGGCAATGAGAAACTCGCGTTCCGTGGCCCGCGCCATGACTTCTGGCGAGTGCTGGTCAACAGTCTTTTTCCGGCCGCCAGTTCCAAGAGTAGTGCAAAGTACGCGATCCTCAAGCAGCCGCACCAGGGCGCTAGCAAACTCCGCTAGGTTCTCAGGCTCCACTAGGAGGCCTGTGCGCTCATGCTCAACCAGTTCCGGAATGCCGCCGGTGCGTGCCGCCACGACAGGCAGACCCGAGGCCATGGCCTCCAGAATGGCGTTGGGCGAGCCCTCGTGGTGCGAGGACAAGACGAAGACCTGGGCTTGAGCGAGATGCGGGCGCACCTCGCCGCAGCCGGAAACTATTTCAACCGCGCTCCGGATGCCTAACTCATCCATGCGCGTCTGGACCTGGGACATAAGCGGTCCCTCGCCCACCAGCGTCAACCGTGCCGCTGGGATCTGCTGGCGCACCAGGGCGAAGGCTTCCATGAGCACCAGCGGCGACTTGTCCGGCACCAGCCGGGCCACGCTGACAATACGGGGCTGACCGTGCATCTGGGTGTCCTGGGCCGTGAAGTGCTTTGTGTCCACGCAGTTGGGCACCATGGCCACGCGGTCTTCAGGTGCCCAGTGGTGGGTGATGGCCCGCTGGCGCAGGACCTCCGCATTGCAGATGAGCCGGTCCGACAGCCGCCAGAGCAGGCGCTCCCACTGGCCGGGCTTGAACGCGCGGAAGCCCGTGACGATGGCGGGGATTCCCGCCATCCGCCCAAAAAGCCGACCCCAGATGTTGGGCACCACGGTAAGGGTGTACAGGATGTCCGGCTTGCTGCGGGCAATCTGGCACGCCAAGGGTGGCAGGGCCAGAGGGCTTCCGGGCGGGTGGCGACTCAAGCGCACCAGGCGCGCGCCCGTGGCCAGGGCCTCGGCTTCCAGATCCGAGCCGGAATTGAGCACCCAGAGTTCGGGCGTGAACAGCTGGCGGTTCAGCCCGCGCATGAGATGCAGCGCGTAGCGCTGGGTGCCGCCGAACTCCAGATCCTGTAGCAGCACGGCCAGCTTGAGGGGCTTGTTCGGTGCAGTTGTGCGGGGCATCAGGGCTGACCTCCCAGCAAGCCCATAGCCTGGCACCAGCCGATGGCGTCGCGAGCTCCCATCGGAATGTCCATCCTTGGGGCATAGCCGAATTCACGTCGGGCTTTGGTATCGTCCAGAAGCCAGCCCTCCTGACGTGCCTCGCGATGCTTGTCTGGCGTGAGGTGCGAGGTGGGAAGTCCGAGGACGTTCAAGAGCGTATTGGCCCAGGCGGCAAGGCCCAAAAGCGGTAAGGCCACGCGCAGGGGCCGCACTGGGCGTCTCAGGGCCGCGCTAAAGGCTTCGGCATAGTCCGACCAGCAGGAAGGCTTCGGCCCGGCGAGGTGGTAAACGCCGCCTGTAGCGCGATCATCGACCAGTGCGTCAAGCACCAATTCCATGCCTGCCACGAGATCGTCAACGTGGATGATGCTGAAGGGCTGAATTGCCGGGCCGGGGATGCTGAGCCACCCGAGGTTCATGAGCCGGTACAGGGGCAGGAAGGCTAGGTCGCCGGGGCCGTAGACCATGGGCGGCCGGATGACGGCTACGCGCCTGCCGTCAGCGGCAAGAGAAAGGGCCGCGCGTTCTCCTAGGAGCTTGGACAGGCCGTATTGTGACACTGGGGCCGGGCGGTCTGCTTCGCAAAGGCCGGGCGGCGTTTCACAGGGGCCTGCCGCAGCCTGGCTGGACACGTGCAGGAAGACTTGACGCTGCTGGCCGAATTGGCGGGTGGCCTCGACAAGGCCTTTCGTCAGGTTTTCGTTGACCAACCGGAAGCCGCGCGCGCTGAAGGCTTTGGTTGTCCCTGCTAGGTGGCACACGGCGTCCGCATTGCGCAGGACGCTGGCCAGAAATGTCACGTCGTCCAGGCATCCTGTCAGGCGTTTGACGTGCGCATCCAGGCGCGAGTCGTCGGAACCGGGCCGCACCAGGGCCGAAACCGCATGACCCGCCGCTACCAGCCGGTTGGCCAGGGCGTTGCCGATGAATCCGGTGGCTCCGGTGAGAAAGACGTTCATGTCCACTTCCAGTAGGCTCAAAAGTCCGACGATTGAGATCCTTGTGCCTAGAAATCTTTGCGGTAGACTCGGTAGCGCTTGTATATTCTGCCCCCGAGGTCCAGCAGCAGGTCGTTCACTGCGGTATTGTCCTCCAGAGTCCAGCTCATCTCCAGGGTATTGTACTGCTGCTTGCGCTCGGTCAGGCCGAGCACATACTCCAGGGCCACCAGCGGCACGCCCATCTGTTGATACTGTGGCTTGATGCCGAACAGCAAGCCCCGCAGCCCTTGTATCTCCGACTTGTACCGCAGGTACTTGAATACCCCGGTGAAGCCGATGCTGCCGTTGAGACGTTTGAGCAAGGGGTTAACGTCCGGCAGGATGAGGCCCACTCCCGCAGGGTCGTCGCCCACGTAAAGGAAGAAAGCCAGTTCCTCGTCAAGGATGGGAGAGAGCGCCTCGGCCGTGGCGACGATCTCCGCGTGGCTCATGGGCACGAAGCCCCAGTTGCGCGCCCAGGCTGAGCGATACAAGCTGCTCATGAGCTCCACCTCGGACAAGAGCGTCTTCTTGTCCATGTGCCGGATGTGCACCTCGCCCTTGTCCACAAGGCGGTGTGACACGTCGAGCATCCACTGGGGCAACTTGTGCCCTCGCACGAACTGGAAGGCCAGCACGTCCTTTTCCTTTGTCTGGCCCGAGGCTTCGATGAGCTGCGCGTACCAAGGCGGATTGTAGGTCATCATGACGCAGGGTGGACTGTTGAAGCCTTCCACAAGCAGGCCAATTTCGTAATTGGTGGATGGGTTCAGGGGGCCGCGAAAGTGCGTCAGGCCCTTCTGCATGCACCAGTCCTGGGCTGCGTCGAACAGGGCGCGGGCGGCTTCGGGGTCGTTCTTGCATTCAAAGAAACCCCATGCTCCAGCAAGTTCCTTGTGGTACTCGATGTGAGCCATGTCCATGAGGGCCGCGATGCGGCCCACAAGCTGGCCATTGCGTTCTGCCAGGAAGAGTTGGCCTTCGGCCTTGAGCCAGAAGGGGTGTTGCGGCGAGAGTAGCTTTTTGATCTCGCTCTTGAGCGGCGGCACCCAGTTGGGGTCCTGGTTCTGTATGTGCCAGGACAGGTCGATGAAGGCTTTAAGGTCCGTAGCGCTGGCCACGGGCCGGATAACCAAATTAGCCATGGTGGCTCCTTGCTTGGTGAATGCGCGTAGCCACGGCCACACGCATTCCGTTGGCACAACCCGCCAGGGCGTTCAAGCTGCCCTGCGGCGAGGTGATCTGACAGGCTAGAAAATGTTTGTCCGCCTGGCGAAGGTTTTCCACCTCAAGCTCCAAGGGTTCCACCCTGTGGAAGCCTGTGCCCAGGGCCTTGGCCGCAGCTTCCTTGAGGCTCCAGAGCAGGGCGCGGGCCTCAAAGATGGATGATGAATACTGTTGGCCTGCGTCAAGCTCTCCTGGCGCATACACACGCCGTTCGGGATAAGGGTCGGCAAAGTCTTCAGGCCCTGTGACGTCGATGCCTAGTTCCGGTGTCAGGGATGCTGCGGTCCAGAGCCAGCCCGCATATCGTGAGAAAGAGAGCCCCACCTGGAGCGGCTGGCCAGAAGACGCGAAAGCCAGGGGCCGACCGAGGCCGTTGTGCCCAAGGCGGAAGTATTGCTGCCCTGAGAAGAGTTTGGCCAGCAGGCGTGCTGCCAGGGTCTGCTGAAGGCCGGGGCACTCCACTGCCCCGGCCAGAAGCACCGGGGCAGTGCCGCAGTGCCAGAGCAATTCAACGCTGGCCTTCATGAGGCCCCGTGCCCTCCGGTTGGGGGGTCAGGGCACGCATGATGAGCCCCTCGACCTGCATCAGCGGCTGTGCCTTGGCGTCAAAGGCGCAGGCGTCCCAAACCTGCATGGAGGACGTGACCTCGCGCAGGCGGGCCTCAAGGGTGAGGACTTCGGCATCCTGGCACAGGCGGGCGAAACGCATGCTACCGATGCCCACAGGCAAAAGGCCCAGGGCCTTGTCCCCAGGGCGCAGCAGGCCGTGGAACAGCACTAGCTGCATGAGCGCCTCCAGCAGATACGGGGAGGTGCTCAGGGGCGCGGAGGTCCCGGCGATGTCATGAGATAGGCGGTAGAGCATGGTGCCTCTGATGCTGTCTGCGGAGGTGCCTGCCACCTCTTGGATAACCCGGTAGCGACCGGTCTGGGCCGTGAGGTTCTCATATTGGCGCAAGAGAACATCCGGGCCAGCGGACGTGGCATGGTCCAGAGACGTTTCGGCGCCGAAGTCCGGCAACGGCACAAAGTGTGTGTTCGCTGTGCCCAAAACCACGCGGCCCGCAAAGTTGGCGGTGAAGCGGCCCAGAGAGCGGCCCTTGGGCGACACATCCTCGCTTTCAAGCAGCGCGTCCACAAGCACCAGCCCGGCCTCGTTTCCGGCGCAGGTTACGGTGATCATGAGGTTTCGGCTTTGGCCCGCCGGGCAGGGCAGCATGTCGAGGAAGCGCATGTCGCGTACGCCCAGAGGCGTAAGGTACGGATACAGTGCCAGGGCGGCCTCGCAGATGGTCTCAACCACCATGACGGCGGAGAAGAGCGGCGCACGCAAGGCCTGATAGGGCCGGTGCTCTGGCAGCCACAGGTCGCGCTCATGGGAGATGCGCCGAATACAGACGGCCTTTTGCGGTGTGAGTTCGGCCAAGAGCGCCGTGTCGAGCATGGGGAGGCTGCCCACGGGCAGGACCAAGCCGGCTTCGGCATCGCTCTTCGGCAGACGCAGGGGCTCCACCGTAGTGGTCTGGGGCATGTGTCGGGCGATGAGCACCGAGGGGCCGCTGGCCTCTGGGGCGGCGATCTCGCGGGCTGCGATGGGCGCAAGTTCGTCGATATGTACGTAGGCTTGGCCCAAGTCTTTTAGTTCCATCATCTCGCGGATGTCTTGGTTGTCCGCCATGCCGACTCCGGCCACGGGCGGTAGCCAGAGCACCTTGGGCGTGAAGGCTGCGCTCTCCAGGCCCGCAAGCAGGGAGGCCATGGCGCGGTTGGCGCAGCAGTAGTTGCCCTGGCCCACGTTGCCTTGCCAGGCGGCAACGGAGGAGAAGGCCACGCCCAGGCGTAGGCCGTGCGGCGAGGCCGCGTTCACGAGGTTGCGCAGACCGCCTAGCTTCACCCGGCAAACGACCTGGAAGTCATCCTCCGTCATCATGGACAGGAATTTGTCGCGGAGCAGGCCGGCTCCGTGGATGATGCCGTCGATGTGTCCCATCCTGGCGGCGACATCCGTCGCAACCTTGTCGACAGCGGCCTGGTCGGCCACGTCGCAGGGCAGGTACTCGGCGCTGGCGCCCAGTTCCGTGAGGCGCGCCACTGCCCCGGCCTCGGTCTCTCCAGACGGGCTGCGGCCAAGAAGGACCAGATGGACGCCTAGAGGGGCTAAGGTCTCCAGAACGTGGTATGTCACGCCCTTGGCCCCGGCGGAAACAAGCACCACGTCGCCACGGCCAAGTGCCGCGCCCTTGGCGCAGGCCTCGGCCAGTGGTACAGGGACGTACAGCGGGGTGCTCATGAGGGAAGCCCGGACCATGCGTTCCACAGGGCCGGGCACTGTCAGGGTCTGGATCACGGCTCGGGGCAGGTCAACGTCCTCGGCCACGCGCAGGGCGCGCCAAGCCAGGGATCCGTATTCCTGGGCTAGGGTGAGCAACATACCGAGCACGCCCTCGAAAACAACGCGCTCGGGTGCACCGTGCGGGGCATCACGCAGCACCAGGACACAGGCCTTGCGGGCCGGGCTGGCGAGGAATTCCTTGAGGCGGCGGAAGCAGTGGAGCAGCAGTTCGTCAATTGCATCCGGGGCCACTGTCCCATGCTCCAAGGCCAGCACTAGGCAGGCTGTCCGGTCCCCGCTGACCGGAGCCTGGTCCAGGCCGCCCGTATTGGGGGTGAGACCGTGGGTCGAGGACAGGACCTGGGCAATTGCCTCAAGTGTGGCACTGTCCTCAGTGCCCAGCACCCAGGCCGGCTTGCCGGAAAGATCTCCGAGGTTCACGGGCTGACCTGTGGCAAGGGGCGTTTCAACGGCCTCGTAGCGGGCCACAGGCAGTAGGCTCGCGCGCGTGACCTGAGCCTGGACAGGTACCGCATGCTTGACTGCGGAAGCGGTCACGATTTTTGCGATCTGGGCCTCGCCAGCTGACAGCAGGGTCTCGATGTGGTCGGCCATCTGACGCACAGAGTGCACGCCGATGAAGTCCTCGATGCGGAAAGACAGTCCGAAGGCGCGCTCAGCCATGTCCATGATCACCGGTAGGCGGCTGGAGCGGATGGCCAGATCCTGGCGCATGTCCATGTCCGGTTCGATCTCGCTGCGCTCGTACCCTGTGGCGTCCATGATGATGCGGATGGTGCGCTCCAGCACGTTCTGGTCCGCTGTGGGATCCTGCTGCATGGGCTGGGTCTTGTGGTCGGCGAGAGCTGTGGCGGGAGTGGCGTCCGCCGCGTTATGTCGGCCGAGGTCCAGAAAGGCCGGGGGCACGGGCGGGGTCAGGTCGCCCCAGGCAAACAGATTAGCCAGGGCGGAGCCGAATGTCTGGGTTTCCTCCTCGCGCGAGGCCGTGCGAACGGTCTGTGCCTCGCCCTCGATGTTGCGCACCAAGTTGCAGAGCACGGCGTCCGGGCCGACCTCGACGAAGCGGCGGATGCACAGTTCACTCCACAGAAAATACACGTTCTGGGTCCAGTGCACCGGGCACTCCAGGTGCTCCACCATGGTCTGGCGGATAGTCGCCCCGTCCATCGGGAAGAGGCCCTTGAGCACATTAGACAGGACAGGAATGGAGGGGGGGCTAAACGTGATTCCGGCCAGGAAGGCTGCAAACTCTTCACGGATGATGCGCATCACCGGCGAGTGGAAGGCCATGCTGACCTCGAGCAGGGTGGCCTGGCTGCCCTTGGCCCTGAGTTCATCCACCAGGGCTCGCACCGAGGCTTCCTCGCCGCCCACGACCACTTGCTTCGGCGTGTTGTAGTTGGTGATGACCACGCCGGGATGCTTGGCCAGTTTCCATTGCAGAACATCCGCGGGCAGGCCGATGGCGGCCATGACGCTGGTGGCTTCGGCCTGCTTAGCGGCCTTGGCCATGCAGCGCGCACGCATGTCGACGATGCGGAAGGCGTCTTCAGGTGTAAGCACTCCGGCCACAGTGAGGGCTGTG
Source organism: uncultured Desulfocurvus sp. (assembly GCA_964645095.1). GTDB lineage: Bacteria > Desulfobacterota > Desulfovibrionia > Desulfovibrionales > Desulfovibrionaceae > Humidesulfovibrio. Next base: position 29,209 of record CAZXZF010000002.1, read on the forward strand.
AATTCGCCCAGGCTGTGCCCGGCCACTGCAGCAGGCTTGACGCCGAAGGCCAGCAATTGGCTGGCCAGTGCATATTCGAAGGCGAACAGGGCCGGCTGCTGCCAGCGCGTGTCGCGCAGGGTGTCCTCGTCAGTGTCGAAAAGCAGAGCGGTGAGGTCGTAGTCCACGCAGGATGTCAGGCGCTGTAGGCTCTGCGCGGCGATGGGATATGCGTGGCAGATGTCGCGGCCCATGCCCTTGTAGAACGTGCCCTGCCCGGAGAATATCAGGGCCAGGGGCTGGGTCGGCTCGTCGGCTGGCGCGAGGAAGATGCCCTTGCGGCTAAGCCGCATCTGGGCAGCCGAGGTGAGGCCTTCGGCCACGCTGCTGCGCACGAGATCGTTCGCCCTTGCGGGCGCGCCGCAAAAACCCAGGCGGTAGTCGCGGCCGTCCACGCTAGTGGTGAGGAAACATACTTCCGACGGCACCTTGCTGTCGTTGTCCTCGGGCAGCTCAAATGGGATATCCGGCAACTCGACAGGGGCTTCCACCTGGACCACAACGCAGGCCCCGCCAAAGCCGAATGCGTTGACCTGCATGCGCCGTCCGCGTGACTCTTGCCGGGGCCAGGGCTCGGCCTTCTGCAGCACTCGGAAGCCCGCTGCATCCATGTTCATCGCCGGGTCCGGATTGGTGAAGTTGTTTGTGGGCGGATAAAATCCGCGGTGCATGGCCCCGATGCCCCGGATGAGGCTTGATACGCCCGAGGCGCCCAGAGTGTGCCCGATCTGTGACTTGAAAGACGAAAGCACGGTGCTCCCCGGCTCTGGTTGGCCGGAGATCATGGCGACAAGGGCTCGCGCCTCCTCGCGGTCACCCTGGCTGGTGCCTGTGCCGTGGCACTCCACTAAGTCCACCTCGTCAAGGCCGTAGCCCGCATCGGAATACGAGGCCTCCAGGGCGAGCATCTGCGACTCGGCCACGGATTCCACAATGCCCTGATGGTTGGTGCAGGCGCCCACGCCAGTGATGAGGGCATGGATGGAGGCGCCGCGTTCCCGTGCTAGGCTCTCTCGCTCCAGCACCACCACGGCTCCGCCTTCACCCAGCACGAAGCCGTCGCGGTCGCGGTCGAAGGGGCGGCTGTATTCGGCCGGGGTGCGCAGCATGTCGTCCATGCCGGCTAGGGCGCGCAGGGCGGAAAATTCCAAGTAGTGCACCGGGGTGAGGAGCTCTTCCCCGCCGCCGACCACGGCGGCGTCGATGACCCCGGCGCGTATGAGCAGCACGGCGTTGTAGAGCGCGATGAGGCTGGAGGCGCAGGCCGCGCCCACGGAGTAGCTGGGCCCGCCGAAGCCGAACTGGTTGCAGATGTGGCCCGAGGCCGTGCAGTTGAGCCGCCCGATGAGGGTGGTGTCATCCACGACCAGGCCTTCCTTGACAAGCTCGCGCACCACGGCGGCGTGCTGTTCCGCTGTCAGTTCCGCCGCGCGCCAGGCGATTTCGCCGATCTCGTTGGCGTAGGTGTTGAATAGCTGGCTGCGCACGGTGCTGGCCACCTCGGCGGAGTTTTGGGAGGTCAGCACGGCCACCCGCGAGCCCGGCACCAGGGACTTCGCCAGACCCGAGGCCTCGATGGTCCGCCGGGCCAAGAGCAGCGTCAGCTTGGTGGACATGGACATGGTGCGGTAGTCCTGAGGCGAGACGCCCAGAGCCTTGCGCGGAAGATCCACGTTCATGAATGCGCCCACGTTGGTATAGGTGGTGCCCTGCTGCACTTGATTTGGAGAGTGATAGCGCGAGTGGTCCCAACGGCCCTTGGGCACTGTGCCGATGCCGCTCCTGCCAGCCAGGGAGGCCCTGATGATGGCGTCCATGTCGTCGCCCAGAGAGTTGGCCAGGGCCATGCCAGTGATGGCGATACGCTCGCGCTGACTGGCTTGGCCGGAGAACCGGTCCGACAGATGCGAGGCGGGTGCGGGCGTGGCCAGGGCGGCGGCGGAGGCAATGGCCGCATGCAGTGCTGCCAAAGTACGGACGCTGTCCACATTGGCGGCCACGGCGCCGCTCATGAATTGGCCTTCGGCGCGGCACTCCTCGGGTGTCAGGGGCACGCCGTCGGGCTGGCGCAGGCCTTTGGCCGCGACCAGCAATGAGCCTACGCTTAATTTCTCGAGTTTCTTGCGGAAGGCTGCCTCGTCCAGGTCGCTCTTGTCGCTTCCCCGCTCCAGCGCGCAGATGGCCTGCACCTTGGGCGTGTTCAGCGCGCGTACGCGTAGCCCCACACTCTCTCCGGAAATGCGCGTGGAGCCGAGCTCCGCAGCCAAGATTTCCCGCTGGTAGACGGGACTCAAAGCGCTGGTGGAAACGATCTCATCGGTTGCCAGGTACACCGTGCCCATTTGGATGGCGTCCGCGCCAAGCAGGGCCGCGCGCAGGGCGCTTGGACCATCGCAGATGCCTCCGGCCAGCACGATGCGGGCGTCGCGGAACAGGCCAGGCTCCGTGCGGCGCAGCATAAGCGTCTCCTGAGCCAGTTCCAGTAAGGTGCGGCGTCCCACGTGGCCGCCGGCTTCTGAGCCTTCAATCACCACGAAGCGCACTCCGTCCATAAGGGCTAGGCGCAGGAGCCCGATGTCCGCCGCCAGATAGATGACCTCATGCCCCTGCTTTCGCAGATTCCCGGCAAAAGCCGGGTCTCCGGCGGCAACAGTGATGAAGGGAGGACGGTGGGCGCTCAGCCAACTCAGTTGCTCGTCCCGGTGTGGGTTCTCGGCCAGAACCAGTACATTCAGGGCATAGGGGCGTCCCTGCAGGGTTTCTGCCAACTGGCCGAAATCTTGGTCCAGCATCGCCTGCGTGCGCATGCCCACCGCCAGGGTGGGCAGGGCGCCAGAGTCGGCCACGGCCAGAGCGAAATCCGTGGAGTCGCTGATCCAGGACATGGCGCCCTGGATGATAGGCAGTCGGACACCCATTTCGCGGGCCGCCGCGCCGCGCAGGAAGCGCTTGAAGATCAGAACTGCGTCGGCCCACAGGCGCAAGGCCTCAGTTGTAAAACGGTTGAGCGCTGGCCCTGTGGCCAGGCCGAAGCGTTGGGTGAAGCCTGCGGCAAAGGGCGCATCCGCTCCAAAGGGTACCAGCTCGTCAGCGCTCAGGGAACAGGCGGCTAGGGAGCGGGCTTCGGCGCGGACAGTCTGGATGGCCTCAGAGGTAGGCAATTCGCGTAGGCGGCGAACAGCCTGGGAGTTGCCCCGGTCAAAAAACCGCCATTGCAGGCCAAAAGCGGATGGCACTGTGGAGCTGGTTTCTGGCTTGAGAGCTGTGATTTTCTCGCTCAATCCCTTGTCCAGGCCCATGTCCGTGGTGAGCCAGTGTGCGTGCTCCACCACCACGGCGACCGCGCCGGTTGCCAGGAAGGCTGCTGCGGCTTCCGGGGTGGCCATGCCGCCCCAGATCATGATGGGCAGGTTTGAGCCCGCGAATCTGCGGCGAGCGTTGTCGAAAAGAATGCCCGCGCTCTCGGTGCTGCCGAGGCCAGCCGCTTCGCAGGATTTGAGGGCGACGGCGGCCAGGGCCGAGGGCGTGCGGGCAAGAGTTGCAGCGCAGTCCAGGTCACCGGTGACGAGGACGATGGCGCTTCCGGGCTGCACCGCCGCCAGGGCCAACTGGAAGGTGTCGAACTCAATGCCATCGACGTCGGGGTGGTATTCCACAAAGGTGGGACTACTTGCAGATGCGCAAGCATGAGCTGAGGCGCAAAAGGTGGCCGCGTCGAGCAGTGTCGGGCCTGCGGCCTGTAACTTCGGGCCTGCGGCCTGTAACTTCGGGCCTTGACTGCGATGGTCAAGCAACCACCCAGCCTCGGGACACAGGGTATCCGGCGGAATAATGCCGCCAGCAGGCAAAAGGAAGTAAACATTCTGTAGCATAATCACAGCACCTATTGGGTATCGGCATTTCTGGACGTATTACGTTCGCCGCTTGATCTTTTGCTGAACATCTGATTTGGAACCCCGACCGCAAAGGGCTGGTTTTTGTTGGCCAACATAATTAGGATATCTGTGAGGCGTACGGAGTGAAGTGCAGTCTTTGTAACCCAGATACGGCCAATCGGTGTCCTTAAATTCATAGCACTCAAGCATTCGGCCTATCAAGACAAAAGAATAGGGTGCCGAAGCCTACCCTTTGCTGCAAGTCCCTGCACAGGTCTTGTGCGCCTGCAAACCTTCAAGTTCAGTGTGCCGGGAGCGGTGGCAGCCTCGGGGGCTCGCTTGAGTAAGGACGATCACAGGACTTCAGAAACTCGCTATGCTGTTCCGGAGAAGTCGAATACTGCGGCCGGGGTTTTGAGCAGGATGTGCATGTCGAGCCAGAATGACCAGTTTCTGATGTAGTATACGTCGCATTCCACCCTCTCGGCATAGGTGAGTCGGCTGCGACCGGAAACTTGCCACAACCCGGTGAGTCCTGGCCGCACTTGGTTCACGAATTGGAAGCGTCCGTTGTAGAACGGAATCTCCACGGCCATGATGGGCCTTGGCCCGATGAGACTCATTTCCCCACGCAGCACGTTGATCAACTGGGGTAGTTCATCAAGGCTGGAGTGTCGTAGAATTCTGCCAACATTTGTAATGCGGGGGTCGTTCGGTAGCTTGCGGTGCACTTCCCAAAGCTTTCGCAGCAGAGGGTCTTTATCCAGGGTCGCCTTCAGGATGGCTTCGGAATTCGGGTACATGGTGCGGAACTTAAGGGCGAAAAAGTCTTTGCCGTTTTTGCCCACGCGCCTGTGCTGGTAAAGCAGGGGGCCGGGATCCTCCAGCCAGATGCAGAGAGCGATAAACAGAAACACGGGTGTCAGGCAGAGAAGGAGCAAGGCTGAAAGGAAGAGGTCAGTGATGGTCTTGAGGAGCATACGCTTGCTATCCAGTAGCCGCTGCATGGCCTCCAGGCCCAGCATGGTGCCTATGTCCACTGTCTTGGCCCAGAGGTTTCCCATGTTGAGGGTCTCGTGCAGGATGATGATGCGTCCAAAGAGGTGTTCCGCCTTGCCCAGGATTTCCGCAGTTTTGGCTCCGGGGATGGCGTGGGCCAGGAAAACGAAGATCGAATCCGGGTGTCGTCGCGCCGCGTGGTCGAGCCAATCCGGACCGCTGAGGGTGGGAACTCCGTGCTCCTTGGAGCCCTTGGCGTTCTTAGGATCATGGAAGATCAACAGGGAGGGCCGCAGGCACGAGCTCAGGTTTCGAAGCACCCTTCTCAGGTGGTTCGGATCATAGTCCTTGTAGATGTAGAAGACGGTTCTGTAACCCCACCACGCGCATTTGCCGCACCAGGAACGAACGGCGATGCGCCCGGCGGGAATGGCCACGAGCATGAGTAGCCCACCGATGAGCAGAATGCCGCGGGAGTAGGAGTACTGAGTGCGGATCCAGAACGTGGTGGCGGTAAAGATGAGTACGAAGAGCAGCGCCCCCATGGTGCATCTCTTCAATTCGATGGGGGGGGATAGCAGTACGTTGTATGAGCCGAGAAAGGCATTCAGCAAAAGGTGGATGAAAACAACCGGGAACATGGAGAAATAGTCGGTCGCAGTAAAGACGCCACCAAGAATTAACCGCAAATACACACTTAAGGCCCATGTGCAGGTCAGAACAACTAGGTCCATGAGCGCCAGCGAGATAGACATCGTCCATGCCGGAACCACTGCACAATCCAAATGTCCGTCCAGAATCATCATGTCCGGCTTCTTGTCTGATTGGAGAGAGCCAGTTCGTGGCTTAGTGGCGTGTGGTTTCATCTTACTGTGACACTCCCCGTGCCTGGACCGGTGTATGATTCCAGAAGTTTCGTTGGCTGAGGGGGGCGGAGAGCTCTATCGTGCAGGTCGGTCCCCCCGGAAAACCCTCTTCTCTTGTCTTCTTAGATCTTGCAGGCCGTCTTAAGGTCGGCGGCGGCGTCGGTCTTTTCCCAGGTGAACTCTGGCAGCTCGCGGCCAAAGTGGCCGTAGTTGGTGGTCAGCCGGTAGATGGGTCGGCGCAGGTCTAGACGCTTCAGGATGTAGTACGGACGCAGGTCGAACACCTCGCGCACGGCCTTGGTCAGCACGTCATCCTCCACCTGGCCGGTGCCGTGGGTGGTGCAGACGACGGAGACGGGCTCGGCCACGCCGATGGCGTAGGCGATCTGGACCTCGGCGATGTCGCCCAGGCCCGCGGCCACGATGTTCTTGGCCACGTAACGGGCCATGTACGCTCCGGAGCGGTCCACCTTGGAGGGGTCCTTGCCGGAGAAGGCGCCGCCGCCGTGCGCGCCAGCGCCGCCGTAGGTATCCTGGATGATCTTGCGGCCGGTGAGGCCGCAGTCGCCCACGGGACCGCCGATGACGAACCGACCGGTGGGGTTGACGTAGATCTTCAGCTTGTCGTCGATGAGGTGCTTGGGCAGCGTGTGGAAGATGACTTCCTTCTTGATGGCCTCGACCAGATCTGCGTGGTTGATGCTCTCGTCATGCTGGGCGGAGCACACCACGTTGTCGATGCGCACGGGCTTGCCCTTTTCGTACTCGACCGCCACCTGGGTCTTGCCGTCGGGGCGCAGGAACTTCAGGATGCCCTGCTTGCGGACGTAGGTCAGGCGCTGGGAAAGCTGGTGCGCGTAGTAGATGGGCGCAGGCATCAGCGTGGGGGTCTCGTTGCTGGCAAAACCGAACATCATGCCCTGGTCGCCGGCGCCCTGGTCCTCGGGTTTGGTGCGGTCCACGCCCTGGGCGATGTCGGCGCTCTGCTTGTCGATGGAGGACATGACCGCGCAGGTGGCGTAGTCGTAGCCCATCTCGGAGCTGTTGTAGCCGATTTCCTTCACGGTCTCGCGCACGATGGTCGGCAGGTCGGCGTAGGCCTTGGTGGTGATCTCGCCGGCGATGAAGGCCATGCCGGTGGTGACCAGGGTTTCACAGGCCACGCGCGAGTCGGGGTCCGGGCCGATGAGGGCGTCGAGCACGGCGTCGGAGATGGCGTCAGCGACCTTGTCCGGGTGTCCCTCGGTGACGGACTCGGACGTGAACATGTAACGGCTTTTCGGTGAAATCATGCAAGTCCTCCAGTATATCAGGTAAGATTTGAATCAGCGGGCCGCCTCGGGTCTGTTGGCGGCATCCACACGTATCACCCTGGGCTTGTGTCCGGGAATCTCCTCAGGCTCAAGCTCCAGGTATGTCGCTAATATGACCTTCTGGCCACCGCGCCCTTGTGGACGGCCGCGCCGTTCAGGCAGATCTCGTCCGGACCGCCGGGATGGCGCTCACTGGCGTCCCGCGCAGTGTCGATCCGCTGTCTAACACCCGTCAAAGACTGCTGTCTATGGAGAATCGCATAGCGCTTCGGCGTAGAGCAGAGCTGTGGACCTAGCCATGGCTTCGACACTGTAACTGGCGCCGGCCGTTTTCATTGCCGCGTCTGCAAGCGAACGCCACAGGACGGCATCCTTGTGCAGCCGGGCAATCCAGTCAGCCGCTGCCGCTGGAGTGTCCAGGGAGAATAGAAAGCCGGTGAGCCCATGCATCACTGCATCCCTGTTGCCGACCACATCCGTGGCGATGACGGGCACGCCCTCGGACATAGCCTCCAGAAGGGCCAGCGGCAATCCCTCCCAGCGTGACGTGGACAGGCAGCAGAAGGCCTCTTTCAGATACGGTCGCACGTCGTCAACCGCTCCAGCAAAGCGGAAATGAGCGACGAGGCCGTGCCGCTTGACCTCCTCCTCCACTCCAGGCCGTTGTGGCCCGTCGCCCAGCATCAGAAACTCGAAATACTCCAGCCGACCACTTTGGCGCAGGGCCAGCGCCACGGCGATCACGGCCTCGCTGTTCTTCTGAACCGAGTCGAAGCGGGTGACGTGGACGATGGAGCGCCGCTGCTCCAGGGGCAGTTCGGAACCAGCGGACGGCTCTCGGCTGGCCACCCCGTTGGGGATAAGCCGGAGCCTGTCCGCTTTGCAGAAGCGAAGGGCCAAGATCTGCTCCCGCTCGCCAGGGGAGATGGTGATGCCCGCGCGGGTGAGGCGCCCGAGCAGGGCCTCCAGTTGGCAGTAGAACCACCAGGGGGCAGCGGTCATGGAGCCTCTGTGGATGCCGTGGAAGGTATGCACACAGGGAATGCCGGTCAGCACGCGCGTGAGGCGAGCGTAAAGCCCTGCCCCCTTGCCGTGGGAGTGCAGGAGGTCGATGGAGTGCCGCCGCGAGTAGGAGGCGAGGCTCACCAGCGCGCCGAGGCGAAAGCTACGGTGCGGAAGGGCCAACATGCATTCCTCACCGACACAGTCGGAAAAGCGCTGCCAGTACGGGTAGTCTCTTGGGGCTGCAACATGTGACTCCACGCCGTGCCGTGCCAGCTGCCGCAGAAGCAGCCAGATATGTTCGCTGCCTCCTCCGAACGTAGCGGACGCCGTCACATGGAGAACTTTCGGTTTCACTGTGTTCTGCCCTACATGCGTCCAGCGTTGCGGCTCTGGTTCAGGGGGCGCGCCTTCTAGCCCAGGATGGAGCCGGTGTAGGCCGTGGTGTAGGCAAAGCTTAAGTGCCTGCCGTCGCGGTGAAAGATCTTGCCGTTGGGCCCGCGTGACCCGCAGGTGAGCAGCAGAAGCGTCATGCTCACCACAGAGTACGGGCTGACAGTGGAGCCTTGGTTCATCTCGGTTCTGGCCTCGCCTGGCACCAGCAGGTTGATCTGAGGGTTGGTGTCGGGATACTTCTGGGCGAATTCGGCGGCCAGGGAAGCCATGAGACTGTTTAGCGCCGTCTTGGAGACGTTGTAGGGCCCGTGGCCCACACTGGAGGCCCAGCCGGCCTCGGAGCCCAGGAACAGCGCGCGGGGCGAGCCGCTCTGCGCCAGGATGCCCGCCGCCTCGCGGGTAAGCAGCCAGCCCGCAGTGACGTTGGTCCTTTGGATTGCGTCCCAGTCCTTGAGCGGCATCTCCAGCAGCGGATGCCGGTAGCCAGGCTGCGGCAGGGCCGCGCAGTGCACGAGGCCATGGAGCTCCGGGCTGTCGGCGCGTAGCTGGGCCACCGCCCGGCGCACGGCATCCTCGTCGGCGACGTCCAGCGCCAGGGGCGTAATGAGCAAGGTCTTCATGGTGAAGCTTCGTGCCTCTTTGGCGCAATCCTCGAGCTTGTCCGGGCGGCGGCCGGAAATGATCACCTTGGCCCCCGCCAGGGCCAGGGCCACGGCGATGCAGCGGCCATAGCCCGTGCCTGCGCCCGTGACCCATATGGTTTTGCCCGCAAGGGACCCCCAGCGCTCCTCGGGCAGCCCGAAGCGGTGCTGCTCCCACAGTTCTGGGGTGGCGGCTTGCATTACGCCCAGGGTATTGGCTTGGAAGGGCACCTGGGGAGAACACTGTGGACCGTAGCCCAAGGCGCGCTTGGTCAGCTGCTTGGCCATTCTCAAAGCCTTGCGAAGCGAGTTGAGATGATGGCCTATGGTGGCTTGCCATATACCGCCCTGGAGTTCCGCCACCAGTCCGGTGTTGTCGGCATTGTTTAGCTCAAGGGCCATGCGGAAGTCCTGAGTCGCTTCCTTTCTCCGGTCCATGGCAAGGTTCGCCCAAGCCCTCCCCCGCAAGGCTTCAAGCTGGATGTCTGGGAAACACAGCTTCCCACCCTGTAGCGCGGAGTCAAACCAGGACAGCGCTGCCTCGTGTTGGCCGCGGGTTTGAAGTATCCAGCCGGAGGTGCTGCACGCCACGCGGGTGTCGGGGGCAAGCAGTAAGGCCTTTTGGAGGAGTTCCCAAGCCTCTTCGGTGCGGCCGGTAATGTGCAGCGCGCGGCCGATCTCGGCCATGAAGTCCGGGGACTCCGGCTTCTGCTCAAGCTGTCTGTACAGCTGCACCGTCTCCTCCCAGCGTGATCCGTAGTAGGCTTGGCGGCACAGGGACAGTAGTTTTTTTTCCGGGGAGCACTGCCATGAGTTGATGGCCTCGGGCACCAGGAGAAGATCCGTGAGCACCTCGATGGTCGGGCGCTCTTCGGGGTTGAGACGCAGGCGGTTGATGGCGTGGTTCTCCACAAAGGGCAGGACGCGGCCCGTGTCCCGGGCCTTGAGCGCCCTGGTAGAGTTGTTGCGTCCGTCATGCGGGCCTATGTAATTGTTCACCCCGTCCGTGCCCGGGTGCCAGCAGTGGTAAATGAACTCCGTGGGATGCCACACTTCGCGCTTGCCCGCGTTCACCAGGCGAAATGTCAGGTCATAGGGGCCGCAGACATGGCCCATGTAGTCCAGGTGCTCATCCGCCCCGCCGATGCTCAGCACCGCGTCACGCTTAGCGCAGAGGCAGGCCCCGTAGTTCCTGGTGTACATGGGGGTTTTGTCATCCAGCAGGCCCTTGGTGCCGCACCCGACCCAGTTGAGGCAGTCCGTGCCCAGCACCTCTTGCACGGTGGGGTAGCTGAAAGGATAATACGCCTTGTTGACGTTGCGCACCTCGTCGAAGTGCAGGGCGATGTTCTGGTTGGCCTCAAAAGTGGAGAGGATGGTCTTGATGAAGTCTTCGCCCATGAAGGCGTCGGAATCCATGAAGCAGACGATGTCGCCACGCGCAGCCGCGATGCCCACGTTGTACATGGCGTGCTTGTGGTAGTAATAGTTTTCCGGCACATTCATGACGATCCACTGGTCGATTATGGGCGTGCTGTCTGGCGATGTCTTTTCGATGAGCCCAGCAATCTCCGCAGGCTTTCGATTGTAGAACTCGATCCAGATGATCTCAAACGTGTGCCGGGGGACGGTCTGCTTTTCCAGATAACTGAAGATGTGAAAGCTCTCGCGGCAGGACCAGTCTAGCAGGATCAGAGAGATTGCGGGCTTCTCGTTCTTTGACTTGTATATTGTCTCAATGGTGCTTGACATCGTTGGTACCAGTCTCAGCGTTTGTTGCTTTGTTGGGGTGGAATCCTTCAGAGTGTGTGCGCAAGCAGCCGCGCAGCCATCTGTATGTGCTCCGCACGAGGGGGATTCCTCTCAAAGTCGCCTTTGTCAACGTGAAAAGCAATATGCACCAAAGGCTTGCCAGGCACATGTTGCTGAATCCATTTGGGCCGGTATAGCAGGAGTATTCGACCTCGAATTTCGTCCCTATTTTGCGGCGAGCCATGCGCCGCCGCCAGATTTCGCGGTTTTCCCTCAGCGGTGCTATGCGGCCTGTGGAAAAGGCCTCAACGGCCTTCAGGGCGTGCCCGTTGATGTGCGGATGTCGTGTTTCCGCCCAGATCTTGAAGGAAAAACGGTCGCCCAGTGTATGCGGCGGATCGGGATGGGCAAAGTGCCAGAGGGCCACCTCCGGGTCATGCCACACCTCTGGCACGCCCGCGTTGACCATGCGCCAACCGAGTTCGTATGGCCCACACATGTATCCCCGGTAGCTGGCGTGCTCGTCGAGCCCGCCGTAGCGAATGAAGTCGCTCATGCGGATGGTCATGCAGGCTCCGACATTGGGCCACAACTCCATCCACTTGAAGCCGGAGAGCTGCGACATCTGCGTGATCCCGCCGGGGTAGGTGGACAGGGTGCGCCACTCGTAGTGCATGAGCACCAACGGTCTCGGGAAAGTTTTTGCGGAGCACTCGAAATTCTTCAGGATCGAGGCGACAAAATCCGGGTGGTAGATGGCATCGGAGTCGGAAAACGTGACCAGTTCGCCGCGAGCGTGCATCGCAGCGTCGTTCCAGGCTGCGTGCTTGTGGTAAATGCCGCGCTGGTGGCAGAGAATGTGCTGGTCGACTTTATCGGCGATGGAATCAAGAGCCCGGTCATGCGCTTCGACCCAGATGATTTCGTAGAGGCTGCGATCGACGGTCTGATTGTTCAGCCAGTCTAAGGCGTGGAAGTTCTCACGCACGGACCAGTCCAGCAGGATGATGCTCAACATTGGTCGCGCCGCCGATTCTTCAGTTTTTTTAAATATGGTAATATTGGGGCGCCTGTTTGACATTGAAAGCATGCTCTCCTCTGAATTTGAGTTTAGAATTTAATCCAATTTTTGTAAAATATCAAGTATTTTTGACAAGAGCACCTATTGACAACGTGGGGAGGAGTTGGGCGTGCGTGACTGTTTTGGAAATTCCCCGGCTATTATATTATTCACGTTGCTTCGGGCAGGTTTATTCAGCCGTCGACCGCTGCGGTTGTCGCTGGTATCTGGTGAGATCCGATGCCCTGTCGGGATTCTGATTGACGATGTCGGACCTTCAGCTTACGTGTAATTCTCATGAGGGCGACTGTTTCGTCGACGGTGCGCGGGCCTGGACCATGCATCGACCTTGAGTGCTTTGCTCCAGATGTCCAAGAGATCCCAATTTCTTGAGAGCGACCGTAGGCAGGGAAGCGGTTCAAAGCGCGGCGGATGTTGCAATGAGTATGGGCCTACCCCTTGTCGGAGCGAGTCGCGGTTCATTCGGGGAAATACTTGGGCCGCAGGCAAAACACCATGGAGAGTATAATGGCACAGAAGGTTTTCGTCACCGGTGGCGCGGGCTACCTCGGCTCCACCCTTGTTACAGCTCTTTTGGCCAAGGGCTATGATGTCACCGTCCTGGACAATCTGATGCACGGCCAGCACGTCCTGCTGGAGTGCTGCGCCTATAAGGGCTTTGATTTCGTCAAGGGCGACATCTGCGACCACGCCCTCATCAACGGCCTCATCGCCAAGCATGACATCATCATCCCCCTGGCTGCCATCGTGGGCGCCCCGGCCTGCAAGCTGAACCCCACCCTGACCGACATGGTGAACCGCGAGGCGCACCTGAACATCGTCAACAACACCTCCAAGGACCAGCTGGTGATCTTCCCCACCACCAATTCCGGCTACGGCATTGGCGAGAAGGACGCCTACTGCACCGAGGAGTCGCCGCTGCGGCCCCTGTCCTCCTACGGCGTCACCAAGGTGGAGATCGAGAAGGCCTTCCTGGACAAGGGCGCGGCCATCACCTTCCGCCTGGCCACGGTGTTCGGCATGAGCCCGCGCATGCGCATGGACCTGCTGGTCAACGACTTCACCTACCGCGCCTTCAAGGACAAAAGCGTCATCCTCTTTGAGGACCACTTCCGGCGCAACTACATCCACGTGCGCGACGTGGCCAAAGCCTTCATGTTCGGCATGGACAACTACGACAAGATGAAGGGCCAGGCGTACAACGTGGGCCTGTCCTCGGCCAACCTGACCAAGCGCCAGCTGGCCGAGAAGATCAAGCAGTACGTGCCGGACTACTACATCCATTCCGCCGCCATCGGCGAGGACCCGGACAAGCGCGACTACCTGGTCAGCAACGACAAGATCGAGGGCCTGGGCTGGCGTCCGGAGCACAGCCTGGACGACGGCATTGTCGAGCTGCTCAAGGGCTACAAGATCCTCAAGCCCAACCGCTTCGCCAACGTCTAGGCAAGGGCGCAGAGGCTTGAAGGGCGTTACAGCTTACATCCTGGCGGGCGGGTTCGGTACCCGCCTGCGCCAGGTCGTTTCCGACCGGCCCAAGGTCATGGCCGAGGTTCTGGGCCGCCCCTTCCTGTTTCACATCCTGGACCGCCTGGCGCGGCTCGGCATCGCCAAGGCCGTGATCTGCACCGGCTACATGGCCGGGCAGCTCGAAGCCGCTGTGGGCCCCACGTACCGGGGCCTGGAGCTGTGCTTCTCGCGCGAGGACACGCCGCTCGGCACCGGCGGGGCACTGCGGCTGGCCATGAGCAGGCATCCCGCCGAGCTGGCTTTGGCCCTCAACGGCGACTCCCTGGTGGAGGCCGATCTGGCCGCCTATCTGGACTGGTACGGCCAGTGCGGCTTCCAGGCGGCCCTGCTGCTGGTCCCGGTGGACGAGAGCGACCGCTTCGGCCGGGTTGAGGTGGACGGTGGCATGGACTCTCAGGGCAGGGTGCTGGCCTTCCGCGAAAAGGGCTTGGCTGGCCCGGGCCTCATCAACGCAGGGGTCTATCTGCTGCGCCCGGAGGCGCTCTCCGGCATCGAGCCCGGCGCAAGCGCCTCCATCGAGACCGACGTGTTCCCGCAGCTCGCACAGGCCGGAAGCCTCGGCGGGTTCCAGGTCCAGGGCCGGTTCCTGGACATCGGCACGCCGGAGTCCTACATCGCCGCTGGCCGCTTTCTGCGCGAGACCGGGCACGGGGCAGGGCAGGGCGGAGCGCGCGGCGCCGTATTCCTGGACCGCGACGGCACGGTCATCGCCGAACGCCACTACCTGCACGATCCGGCAGGGGTGGAGCTTTTGCCCGGCGCTGCCGAGGGTCTGCGCCGCATGCAGGCGCTCGGCCTTTGGCTGGTGCTGGTGACCAACCAGTCCGGCGTGGGCCGCGGCTACTTTGGCCGCGACGCCCTGGAACGCGTGCACGGGCGGCTGCTGGAGCTGCTGGAGCGCGAGGGCGTGGACCTGGACGCCATCTATCTGTGCCCGCACACGCCGGAGGAGGCCTGTTCCTGCCGCAAGCCGCTGCCTGGGCTCATTCAGCGCGCAGTGGCCGATCTTGGAATTGATCCGGCCCAAAGCTTTGTCATTGGCGACAAGGCTTGCGATGTGGACCTTGGTCTGGTAGTAAGCG
>CAZXZF010000003.1:0-43127 GCA_964645095.1 uncultured Desulfocurvus sp.
GGCAAAACTGCGCAACAGCAGGCGAGTGGAGGCCGTCAGCGGCTGAGGAACAAGGGGCTGCACCACTTCACGCGGGGGCTTGCCAGGGTCGCGCTGGGTGTAGCGCACCACCGGGGGCTTGGCCTCCAGGTCGATCTCTGCGGTGTCGCTCTGTGGCTTTCCTCCCGGCCCCCGGTACAGGCGATCCAGATGATACCGCAGGGGGCGCTTGTCATACGGAACATTTTTAAGAGCTTCGGGTGTTCGTGGCCGCTGCCAGTCATGGGCCAGGGGGCCGCGATATAGGACTTGCCGCTTACCCGCCTTGTCCTCTGATTCGACAAGGCCCACGTAGAGCCTCATGCCTTTGGGGTTGAGCGGACCCGGCTCCGGGGCAACAAAGATGCGCACGATGTTTTGATGAACACGGTCGTTCATGCGTTCGTGCAGGCCAAAGCAGAGGATGTTGCGCGTGGTCTCGTCCAGGACAGGAGGTGGTTCCTGGGCCAGGGCGTTAGTGGCCAAGGCAACAGTAATGATAAAGGCTATGGCTGTCGCGATCCGTTTGAGCATCTGATCACTGCCTTGTTGGAATAAGCTTGCGGATGGTGATATGAACGTGGTGCCTGTGTTCATATATTTCTTTGACATTTGCCTCACGTCCGCTGTTTGGACCATCGGGCCGAATGAAACCGCCAAGAGGATCGAAGTACGCCTCAACCTCTGGGTTTGCTTCTGCGGCAGCCCTAATCTCCCTCAACCGTTCGCGCATGGCCTCGCGTTGCGCCTCCGTCACATTGGGATCAACGGCATCCGAAACCTTCTGGTCGTTGATCCGGTTGATGTCGGCAGCCTTGCCTTCTCCGTGAGGGCCATTGTCGCCTGAGCGATACCCGCTATTCATGTTGACGTCATGTGTGCCAGGGGCCTTGTCCAACACTCTCTGCGCCTGTTCGCGGGTTTCAGAATTCAGGGCCTCCGGCTTGGGATCTGGCTTGCTCGGTTCGTCGTTCTTTGTCGAGACGCCCACCCTGCCGCCTTTGCTCAGCGGCGCTGAAGGAGGCGGGGTTCCCTTGCCCTTCCGGGCAGGCGGCGTGACCTTCCCGCGCACCTCACTCGGCAATGTGACCTTGCCCTGGTACACCGGACGGCTTGATACGCCGCCGCCCGTTTCGCCGTAGTAGCCATGCCAGCCGTAGGGCTGCGGCTTCCCGCCCGCGCCGGTCTTGGTGTGCTCGCCGCTGCCAGAGCTTTCCCCGGCGGCACCCAGACGGAGGAGCGAACGTGGCTCCGGCGGCGTCCAGTCCTTGTCTTTCGCCACCACCCACCAATCAGGCTCACCAGCGCCTCGCGTACGGCTCTGGATGTCCGCATGGCTTTGAACCGGCGCATGGCCACCGACTTCATCGACGATCCACAACCTTCTGCCTTGACTGTCTTTAAGCATAAAGCACCCCCACTGGATTCGCAATGGAGTATAGCATGGGCTTTTTGGCCTGGACAAAATTACCCTGCCTTTGGCCGCAAAAAGGACAAAAATCGTGGGTTGACAGGGTTTCACAGCAGCCCGGATGTTTCGCAAAAACGGATGCTTCTCTCCCGTCTCACACAAGCCGAAAGGGCTGTTTCAGGTTCTTCCTGAAACAGCCCTTTCGGCGCACTGAGGGGGTCCAGGGGGAATCATTTGATGCGCGCCGCGAAAAATGCAGGCGAGAATCGCGATAATTGACCCCCGCCCGCTGTTGTACCTAGTGCAACGCTGTTTCAAAATCAAGCTGTCACCGGCGGGTCGTAGTTGCTGATGAGCACCTCGCCGACCTGCTTGTTGGTCGACCTCGAGCAGGAGTACCTGGTGGCAACCGCCTCGATGCGGAAGGCCGCGAAGATCCCGCGCACCTCGGGCACGTCGTTCAAGCTCAGCAAGAACTTGCCCTCGATGCCGGCGAGCTGGCTGGCTAGGCTGGCGAAGTCCTCGCGTGAGAATAGCTCCTTGCCGTAGTAGCCCTCCATGCCCCAATACGGCGGGTCCAGGTAGAAGAAGGTGCTGGGCCGGTCGTAGCGCGTCAGGAACTCCCCATAGGGCAGGCGCTCAATATTGGCCCTGGTCAGGCGCAGATGCGCCTCGGACAGCTCCTCCTCCAGGCGCAGCAGGTTGACCCTGGGCCGCATCTGCGGGCCGCTGCCGAAGGTCCGGCCGACCACCTTGCCGCCGAAGCCCAGACGCTGCAGGTAGTAGAACATGGCCGCGCGCTGGATGTCGGTAAGGCCGCCAGCGGCCAGCTGCCGCGTCCAGTCCTCCCACCATTCGCGGCTGGCCAGCATCCATTTGAACTGCCGACAGAACTCCTCCAGGTGGTTCTTCAGCACGCGGTAGAAGGTGACCAGGTCGCCATTGAGGTCGTTGAGCGTCTCGTAGCGGCTTTCCGGCTTGCGAAAGAACACCTGGCCAGCTCCGGCAAAGGCTTCGCAGTAGGTCTCGTGGGGTGGGATGCAGAGGATGATGGTCTTGGCCAGGAGGCTTTTGCCTCCGATCCAGCATAAGGGGCTCTTGGACATGGTCCATCCTTGAATGTTGCGCCTCTGCCTGCTACTTCTCCGGCAACCCGTGCACGGGCCGGAGAGCGGCTTCGGCCGTGGTCGGATGTTTCCGCATCCGGCCAGTGGGGGCGCCTGCAACCGCCCCTGCCTCTCCCATCCAAACGCCGGAGGGGCCTGCAAAGGCCCCTCCGCTGCTTTCAAATCTACAGCGCCCCCTCCGGCCGCACAGGCAGCCCATCCACCAGCGTGGTGCCCTCGGGCCAGCCATACGGCCCCTTGAGCAGCGCCAGGGCCTGCTCAGGCGTCTTGAGCACGCCGCCGGTGGGCGCGGTCTCGCACCAGACCAGCACGGAGACTCCGGGGATCTCGGCCAAGGCCGCGCAAGGCACATCGGGGTAGCCCGAATACCCAAGGAAGCGGAACCTCTCCGCGCCCACATTCGTCAGCCCGTCAACGTTGGGGAGCGTGTTGCCTTCGGCGTCAATGTAGCCGAGGCTCGCCAGTTGCAATTCGTATGCGTCCATGTCGCGCCCCTAGAAGATCGGCAGGCCGATGGCCTTCCGGCTAATGACCAAGCAGCCAATATCAAAATTGGCCCCGGCGCTGGCCGTGCTGCGCCCAATGATGTCGATGGAAGCAAAGGTTGGAATCTGCTTCACGCTGGTGACGATGACACGGTTGTTGACCGGGACATCGCTGTACATGGTGGGCAGCCCGACCTCGCTAATCATCCACGCGGCAGTGCCGTTTTTGAATGAGTAGGTCAGCCAGGTCGGGTTGGTGAGCGACACGACCGTCTTCGGGGCCATGCCGTAGGACAGGCCAGCAGACCCTTCCGGGATGGCGTACATATCGACGTAACCGCCCGTCCACACGTGCCCTGCGATGTATTGCGCCTGGGTAAAGTTATAGCCGACGTCTCGCGCCAGGTTCTTGATGAGCCACGCAATGGTTCCTTCGGTGCCGCCAAGCAGGGCGGCAAGGGCTACCGCAGTGGCTTGGAAGCCCATGTTGTGCCCGGTAAGGGCGCGATAACCGCCTACCGCTGCGGGCGGTGCGCCAAAGGGTGTAAGCACAAGGTCGGCCCCCGTCAGCGGGCCGCCCACTCCCGTCTCGCCAGCGCCAGCGCCTCCGGTGAACTCCCAGACACAGGTATCGGGATCACCGGCAGCAGCGGCCTCAGTCGTGGGCAGAAACACCGGCAAGCCGCGAGGAGCGGCACCGGAACCACAAGAGATGAACATATCAGCCCCCTCCCTTACGCCCAGGCGGCGGTGTTGCCGGTGATGCCGAATTGCAGTGCGATGCCGACCAACTCGGCGGACTCGGTCATGGGCTGCGCGCCGTAGTCGTAGTCGCGCGACAGCCGGAAGCGCAGCAGCTCACCAGCCGCCGGAGTGCCCGAGGGCGTCATGGCCGCGCTGGCCGTTGTCTCGATCAGCTTGCCTGCATCGACCACGTCGCCGTCCATGGTGACCGCCGCGCCCAGCGCAACGTCCAGGTTCTCGCCAGGGGCCACAGCGGCGCAGGCCAGGTAAAAGCGGATGTCATCACCAGCTGAGCACCCGGTTGTGCCCTTGCACAGCACCTTGGCCCTGATCGTTCCGCCGTCCCAGTTGCTGGGAGCGCGGAAGTTGAAGAAGCCGTGCGTGTCCTTCACCACGCCGGGGTACGACAGGGCATTGCGCGTCAGATCGTTCGTGCCGTCCTCGACGACCGCGAGGGCCGCGCCGTCGGTGATGGCGGGGATGACCGAGCCGCCGTCGATGTAGCCCTCCTCAATGTTGCCGCCAGCGCCCAGGGCCGCTGCCAGTCCGGCCGGGGTGACGGCGCGCTCGGTGTCCGTGCCCGCGATGGTCTCGGCGTCGGTGGCCAGCTCCACGATGCCCTGGGCGGTGGTGGTGGCCGCAGACGTAGACGCCGCGATCTTCGCGTCAATGGCCTGGTCAAGCTGGGTGTCATCCTCCGGGTCGAGCGTGATCCCGGCGCCCTCGATGACGTTGCACAGCTCCTCCTGCACCCCATTGGCGAATGCAGGGGTCATGACCGTGGCCGGGATGGATGCTGCCGGGTTGCCCGCTGTGAACATGCGGTCGGGCGTGGCCGTGCTGTGATTGATCCTGTCCATTATTCCTCCTCTCCGTAGGCAAATTGAACGATGGTATGGGCCGGGGCGCGGTCGCGCACGGTGCATTCGAGCAGCTCGTCGCCCCAGCTGGCCAAGGGCTCGCCCACGCAGGACTGCCCCACCGAAAAATAGCGCACCGGAGACTCCGCCGCGCGCAGCCGGAACGTATGCACCCAGTCGCCGTCACATAGCGCGTCGCCCACTGCGGACTGGCCGACCCGGAAGGGCCGGAACTCCTCCACGCGGGCGGCCGGGGAGCCCAGTACTGCCGCCAGGGCCTCATAGTCCGCCGAGCGCTGGCCGCCCAACTCCGTGAGTCGGGCGAGCACAGCCGAGCGCCGCTCGGCCAGGGTATTGGCGGCGGAGGCGCAGCCGTCCGGCAGGCCGCACACGCGCTCCCAGTCCGGCAGCAGCTCCGCGCTGGTGCGTGGGTCGCTCTCCGCCGTCAGGTCGTCGGACCGCCGGTCCACCCTGGCCAGTTCGTCGGCCTCGGCCTGCAGGAGCCCGCCCCAGACACTGTCCGGATCGCGCGGCAGGGCGGAGCCCGGAGGCTGCAAGGCGAGCAGCTGTTCGAGGTATTGTTCGGGGGACAGCGCCATCACGCGCCCCAGTCGATGGTGCCGACCACGGCGATCTCGCCGGCGGCGCAGACCACGTCCTCGGTCGGAGAGAGGAGCACGTGGTCCGTCTCGCCCAGGGCGATGCTGATGGCCTCGCGGATGTGGCTGATGGGGATAGTGCCGCCGGGCACGGCCTCGTACAGCAGCATGTCCGCCAGCTCCGCCTCGACAGCGGCGCGCACACTGGCCAGGTCCGGGGTGAGCCGGATGGACAGGCCGAGCGAGAGCGGCACCGGCGCGACGACGTAGAGATCGGCGGTCACCGGTCGCAAGGCGTCCAGCACGGCCTGAACCAGAGCCACATCAGCAACCTGGGGGATGCCGTCGGCATAGGTGCCGTCCATCATGAAACGCAGGGTCACAGTGCCCGTCCCAAGCTCCTGGGCCGATGTCCAGGCGCGGGTGACGCCGGGTACGGTGAGCGCCCAGGTGACGTAATCATCGGACGCGCCGCCACGCACGGGCTTGCGGATGCGCGAGAGCAGCCTGGCGCGCAGGGAGTCGTCGGTCTCGGCGTCCGCGCCGCCTGTCAGCCCGGCCGGGGCGGAAGCCTGGGGCTGCACGCCGCTCACCGGCGAGATGAGATTCAGCAGGATGCCGGGGTCGGCGTTGCCCGCCACGCCAGCGGCCACGGCCTGCACCGGAGCGGTGGCCACTCCGGCGGCGACAAGCGCCTCCTGCGTGGTGGCGTATTCCTGGCCATCGGCCCGGAGCAGCTGCGTGCCGCTGGGGATGGCCGAGCCGTTCAGCCCGGTGAAGCTCGCCTGGCCGGTTGCGGCGGTGGCAGCCTTGCGGTTTTCCCCCAGCCATATCGACGCCCAGCGCTCCAGGTGCTCCAGTTCGGCGGTGTCGGGCATGAGCTGTTTGGCCAGCCAGTCCAGGTAGCCATACAGGCCATGCACCGACCCGGCGCGCACGGCGGAAAGCACGCCGACAAGGGAGCGCCTCAGGGCGGGATCCACCCCGGACAGGCGGGCGGCGGTGTCGGCCTGGGCGCGCGTAACAAGGGTGGTCAGATCCGGGCGTTGAAACGGCATTACACACCTTCCCACAGGTTGTTGAACAGGTACTCGAGGCGGGAGCCGTCGGGCCGCTCTATCTGCACGAGCAGACCGAGCACGCCTTGCCTGGTGATCTCGGGGGTGACGAGGACGCTCCTGGCCACGCCGTCCGTGACGAACCAGGCCAAGGCCTCCTCCGCATACTCCTTGGCCCTGGCCAGCACGCTTGCCAGCTGCTTCTCACGGCTCAAAAGCCAGAGCCTGGAACCGAAGGAATCCGGCAGCTGCCCATAGGCATCCGCCCACCAACCGCGACGGTCGGCGCTGCCGTCGGGGATCTCGTCGTCGTCCTTGGCGCGGGCGTCCAGGAACAGGGACAGGACAACGGCCGTGCGCAGGCTACCGTCGCTGGCCAGGTCGCCACCCTCGACGCGGATGTCTCCGGCCATGTTCTTGAAGGCGATGGCGATGTCCATCTATCCTCCCACCGGCGCGCCCGTCGGGCCGCCTTCGTCGTTCTCGGGGTGCACATGGCCGAGGAAGGAGATCCCTGAGACGACCACGTCGCCGCTGAACGTGGACTGCGGCGCGTCGACCTCCAGGGTCAACGTCTTCACCGCGAGGATGTTCCCGCGCTTGAAGTGGATGAAATCACCTTCGTCGCTATAAAGCGCGACCTCGCCGCCTTCGAGGCCCTGGAGCCGGTAGCGCCTGTCGTCCACGGCGATGATCACCGCGTTGGAGCGGCTGCCGCCCACGGAGAGCAGCACACATTCCGCGCCGGGCAAAGGCACGCTGGTCAGGCCGTATTGCTGGAAGCGCTCGATGCGGTCCAAGACCTCGTCGGCCAGGGCCTGCACCTGCAGCTCTTGCAGGCCGCCAGCATCGTTCACGGCCTGGAGCACGGCCCGGTTGATGAGCGTGGCCAAGCCACGGTGCACGGGCGCAAGCAGCTTTTGCATGGCGCGCATCATGGCCAGACCTCGCCCTTGCCCTGCTCGGGCACAGGCAGCATGCGGAAAGCTTCGACAGGCTGGAGCGTCAGCTCGCAGCGGGTGCCCTGGTCGTCCAGTGTGTAGGCCACCTGGGCGACAAGGAGCGTCTCCTCAAGATTCATCCAGGAGTCGCGCACGGGGACCATCTGGCCCGGCGCCCACAGCCCGGAGCTGTGCTTCCAGCTGGCCACGGTATAGGTGACCCGACGCGAACGCCCAAAACGCACGCTGGCCTCCCACTGCGCGCGCTCTCTGGCGCTGCCGCCCTCGGCCTGGGTCTCGGCGATGATGGTGAGCGGCCGGTGGCGCGGCACGCGTGGATCCGTGGCCTGGCCCTTGCCGTGCGCTGCGGCGGAGCCGAAGCCGTCCAGCCCCACGCTCTGGCCCTTGATCGTGTAGGCGGAGAACCTGTCGCGCATCGAGAACGATCCCTTTCCGCTGAGCACGTTCACGCCCAGCTCGAGCACCGTGTCCACGCGCGCGCCCAGCCCGGCGCGGGTGATGACGAGCCTGCCCTGGCCATCGGTGATGAGCAGCACGCCACGAACCCTGGCCGCAGCCTCCAGCGTCTCGTAAACGCTGTCGCCCTCGTTGTTCTTGAGCATCGCGAAAGGTGCGGCGCAGGGGCATTCGGTCACGACCTCGATGCCGTAGGGGGCGCACAATGCCTTGGCCACCTGCGGCAGGCTGCGGCCAGCCCACTGCATGGACGGGGCCGAACAGTCCACCAGGTCGGCGGTCTTGTCGCGCCCGGACACCGGGAGGGTGTGATCCTTGTCGCTGTATTCCGGCAGCACGTCGTCCGCGTAGCCGGTGATCACGGGCTGGCCATCGACCAACACGCGACACGGAGCACCGGGGCTGATGGGCCGGGGAATGCTTTGCCCTGGCCAGCGCTCGGTGACGGCCAGGTCGAAGGTGCCGGCCACCTGCTCCAACCCGCGCCGGATGTTGATGGAGGTCCAGCCTCCGTAGAGGACGCCCTCGATCTCCAGGCGCACGTCATACGCGGGCATCGGAAAGCACCTCCAAAGTCGTTCCGCCGGGCACAGCGCCGGGGTGGCGCACATGGTTGCGAGCCACGATGTCGGCCTCGCGCGTGGCGTCGCCATGGACGCGGTGGGCGACCACCAGGGCGGGCATGGTGGCCGGAAGGTGATAACTGGACAGGCGTGGCAGCTGAGCGGCGCGGCTGCCCAGGTCCAGCACCACGGCGGCGCGCAGGTCGGCGATGCAGACATACACGCGGTCGGACGATCTGGCGGCCACGGTGTCCATGGCCTCGCAGAGCGTCTCGCGCACGGCCAGGGCCTCGTCGGCCGAGGAATACATCGCCTGGGCGGAGGCGCGGGCGGCTTCGGCCACTGCGGTCTGCTGCACCAGGTTGTCCACTGCGGCCAGGTTGACCTGGTTCTGCGCCTGCACAGCCGTGACGGCCGGGGCTGTGACGGGAGCGAAACTGGACGAGGCTGTGGGCAGGGTCTGGCTGGCCAGGCCGCTGGCCACCTGCGCGCTTTGGGCCGGAGACAGGCTGCCCAGGATGCCAAGCTCGTCGGTGAGCCACCCGGCCAGGCCAGAAGGCATGCCGAACAGGCTGGTCAGAATGTCCTGAGAGGACTTGAGTTCGCTCAAGGGTGATCCAACCGCGTCCTTGATGCCGCCGAGCACCTTGTCCAGGCCAGCCTTGGCGCCGTTCAGCAGACGCGCGGGGCCGGTGATCTTGAATTTCTCGGCAAAGCTCTCCTTGGCCGCCCCGGTGACTGCGTCCGCGCTCTTGCCCACGCCCCAGGTGGTGTCTTTCTTGGTGTCTGGGGCAATCTCCAGGCCCGCCTCCACAAAGGTGACGCTGAACCTGGCCATGCGGCCTTCGCGCATGGACTCGCGCAGGTGCCCTTCGCCGACCTGGACGGTCTGCGTGCCCAGGTAGGGATGCACCAGTTCGCCGGGCCCACCCTTTTCCAGCGCCTCGCGCAGGCGATCGCGCTGGGCCATGTAGTCTTCGCCGATGACGAACAGCTCCATGGAAAATCCACGCGCCTTGCGCCCCATGTCCTCGGTGTAGGGGACATCGCGCTTGGGGTATTCATGCGTGGCCAGGCGGCGGCCCAGGGCGTGGTCATGGGACTCCGTGACAAAAGGCACGCCCCGGAAAGAGCCGGGCCGCAGGCCGTCACGCCAGGAGGTTGGGGCATCAGCCATCAGTTCGCCCCCATGTACAGGCCGGTGTCCACATCCGCCGTGAAGCCGCTGGTGCGCACATCGCGCACAGTGGCCGGGCCTGTGACCTCGATGCTCAGATGCGCTTCCTTCGCGTTCACGGCGTTGGCGATGTCCTCGCTGGTGAGGCTCTTGCCGAGTGCCTCGCCGCCTTTGCTGCCCGCGAAATATCCAAGCGCGCCGCCGAGCACCCCGCCGATGGCCGTGCCGATGCCCGGCGCGACAGCGGTGCCGATGGCCGCGCCGATCTTCGCGCCAGCCCAGCCCCCGGCCAGGCCGCCAACGCCGCCCGTAGTGGTCGCCACCTTGTCACGGGTGCTGCCGTTGCCCCCCCAGGCGCTGCCGATTTCGTACGCAGTGCCAGCCACGGCCAGAGCTCCGCCGATGCGGCCCGCCCACTTGGACGCTGCGGCCAGCTTGCCCGCCTTGCTCCCGCCGCTGGCCAAAGCCGCGCCGGCACCGGCGGATGCACCGCCGCCGAGCTGGGCGCCGGGGGCATTGACCACGTACACGGGGATGGGGCCGGTGATGCCGCCAGCCAGCCCGCCAGCGGCCTTGCCCGCCCCCCCACGAAAGAAGTCGTACAGGCTGCTGCCAGTGGTCCAGGCCTTGCGGATGAGCACCAGGCCCCCCAGGGCCACGGCCACACCGGCGATGCCCTTGATGATCCGTCCGGTGTTCTCCGGACCCAAGGCGTTGAGCGCATCGGCTGCGGCTTGGATGGGCCCGGCCAGCTGGTCGTTGGCGAAGCTCTTCCAGACTGTCAGCAGGTTTGTCAGGGCACCGGCCGCGTCCTTGGCCGCACGGGCGGAGTCGTTTGTGGTGGTGGTCCCATCGGCCTGCACGTTCATGAACTTGTCCAGGCTCTCCAAGGAGCCCGTACGCACGAATTCCGAAGCGGCGGCGTTGAAGGCGCGCACAGCCTCGGCGTCAAAGATCGTGCCGAGCTTGACCTTGTCGCCTTTGGTCTTTTGGATGATCTCGGACATGATCTCATTGATGGGCCGCAAGACGCGCTGGCCCGCCTTGAGCTTGTCCGGGTCAAAGACCTTGATGCCCGCTCTTTGCAGGAGCTTGAGCTTGGCGGGATCGGTCAGGGTGCGCATCGTCGCTTCAAAGGCCGTGGCCGCCATCTCCGCAGAGCCGGTGCCCTGACGAATGAGCTGAAGAGCAGCCCCCATTTCGCGCATGGCCTGCACGCCGGAGCGCCCGCCGGCGGTGTAGGCCGTGATGACGCGCGGACCAAGGGCCGCCAAGTTCTGGAGCGTGAAGGCCCCGGCCTTGCCCTGCACGTTCAGCACATCCAGGGCCTCCATCACCTGCTTGGGGTCCATGATGCCCTGTTTTTGGAACTCGGCCAGGATGTCGCCGATATCCTTGCCCTGGGCCCCGGTGGCCTGGATGGCCAGGCCGATGTTGCGGATGTTCGCCTCGGCGAACTTGAGGTCGCCGGTCTTCTCCACGATGGACTCGATGGCGGAGGTGATCTCGCCGGGATCCACGCGGATGTCCGGAGCTTGGGCCATCTCGTAGATGGACTTCTTGAGCTTCTGCACATCGCCATCGGCGATGTCTGCCTGGATGCCAAGACGGGTGAAACGTCGTTGCAGGTCCATGACCATTTTCGCCGCGCCCGCACCCGCTGCGCCCGAAAAAAGAGCCGTGTAGCGGTTGCCCAAGGCGTCCAGCCCGCGCCCGGCCGCACCCACGGACCGGCTGAGCAGGCCCATATCGCGCTGGCCAGAGCGCGCAAGGCCGCCCAGGGCGGCCTCGTTGCGCCTGGCCTGGGCGGCAAGGTTGCCGCCCAGGTCAAGGATGATGGATGCGCGCATGGTCATGTGCTCTCCGGGGTGAGGATCTTAATGTAGTCGAGCAGCCTGCCAATTGGCATGTGGTGTATCGCCGTTTCCGCCCAGCCGGTCTTCACGGCCAGCATCAGGGTGAGCCGCTGCAGGTTACGCGCCCACCCCGGGATCTCGCCCCCGATCCGCCAGCGCCTCCCCGGCCAGTGCATCGTCCAGCTTGTTGGCTGCGGCCTGGAGGGCGTGCATGTCGCGCGGGGTCAGCTTGCGCAGATCCGAAGGTGACAGTGGCCCCTCCAGGTTGCCGATGCGCACGATCTGGCGGCGCAGCATGCCCACGCCGGACAGGGTGGGGCTGGAGACCAGGCGCGGGCCGTCGATGGTCTCCACCAGCTTCTCGCTCTCCTCCTGGGAGTCGATGACGTCCCCCGCCGTGGGGGTACGCAGCACGGCTTCCAGGAGAATGTCGTCGCCGAGCTTGATGCCGTCGGTGAGGGTGATAGTGAGGGTGCCCATTGCCTAGGCCTCGTCGCAGCTGACGGCGGAGAACTTCATCTCCACAGTGCCGTCCTTGGCGTCGAGTTTCGGGGTGTCCAGCGAGAACGCCTCGCGCAGCACGAAGCGCGGGCCGCTGTCGCACTCGAAGCTGATGGTGGCGCTGGTGATGGCCCCGAGCTTCTTCAGCGAGGTGTCAGCGGTGTGGTAGACCTTGCAGGTCAGCTCCACGGGCATGGTCTCCTCGTTGTAGCCCCAAGTCTTGCCCGCGCCGACCTTGGCCTCGCGCTTCTCGCCGCCGAGGTCGAGGGTGGCCGCGCCCTTGTCGGCGGTGCGCAGTTCGGTGCCGTCCACCCGGATGATGGCTTTGCCGGTGATCTTTGCCATGGTGCCCTCCTACAGGACGAACTGGGTCAGCATGGCGAACATGCGGAACTGGTTGACCAGGTCCGGCATGGCCAGCACGTCCAGGCGGTTGCGGTTGTCGGCGTTGCGCTCCACGATGAGCGACCCCATGAAAGCGTCGAAGTCCTCGACCAGGCCCTTCAGCTCCAGCTCGCGGAACAGAGCCAGCAGCTCATCACGGATGATGGACGGGGTGACGATGGCCTGGCCGGGGCCGAAGCGGGTGCCGTCGCTCGCCAGCTTGTGGCGGCCATACTGCTGGGTGATGCGCGCGCGCACGGCGTAGCGCCAGTAGCCCAGGGTGGCCGGGGTCTGGATGTCCAGGTAGCTGGGGTCCGGCAGCCCGGAGGCGTTCAGGCGGTAGAAGGTGATCTCGCGCTCGATGCAGCACTTGCCGGCGGCGTTCACGGTGTAGGTGGCGATGCCGTCGTAGAGCAGCAGGTTGCGTTCGTCGTCCGTCCAGCGGTCCTTGACCGCCGGGGGCAGGCAGGAGGGCAGCTCCAGGGTCTGGAGCGGCCTGGCCGGGTCGATGGATAGGCTCTTGGTGGCCTGCATGGCGTAGTCGGTGGCGAAGATCCACGGCGGCGTGGGCGATGCGCCGGTGCCCATGCCGGTGCCGAGCTGGGTGTTGCGCGTCAGGCCAAAGGCGCTGGTCACGCCCAGGGTGCCGCGCATGGCGGTATAGGCCAGACCCTCTTTCTGGCGCATGGGACCCCAGCGGTCCAGCAGCTCGGCATCGAGCGCGTCCAGGTTGGCCGTGTCGGTGTAGGGCATGATGATGGTGCGCCACCACTCGTCGCCCATCACGGCGATGGCGTCGGTGACGTCCGGGTTGGCGGCTCCCGCAGTCAGGGCGGTGATGGTGGCGGTGACTCCGGCGGGCAGGGCCTCGCCGCTGTAGTAGTTCAGCCGCAGGTCAATGTCGTTGCCGGTTGCGCCCTTCCAGCGGCAGGTCAGATCCACCTGGGCCGGAGTGGTGCCGTTCACTGCGGCGATGACGGGCTGGGTGGCCTCGGCGTTGATGGCCGCAGTCAGGGCCGTGGCCATGGCTGCGGCGGTTGCGCCCGCCGTTACGGCGATGCGCACGCGGGTGCCCGCGATGTAGAGGTTCAGCACGCCGGACGCGGTGGCCGGGCCGGTGAGCAGGATGCTGCCCGCGGCGGCCACGCCCGCAGCGTCGTCCTCCATGGGGATGGCCCAGGTCTCCAGCCAGCGGTCCGCCTTCTTGGCGGCGCGGAACATGGCGGCGAGCATGGACCCCTGGCCGAACAGGGCCTCGGCCTCGGCGGCGGAGGTGATGCGCACCGGGACCAGCGCCTCTGCGGTGCCGGCGGCCAGCATCTGCCCCAGCAGGAGCACCTTGTACAGGATGCCGGGCGTGCCCTTCACCGCCTTGGAGTTGTCGAACTCGACAAAGGCCAGCGGAATGCGCACGGCCTCGGGGATGTTGTTGAAGCTGATGGCCATGGCCTACTCCTTGGGTTTGGTCGAGGACTTGGGGGGCTTGCCCTCGGTCACGTCGCCATCGGCCAGGCGGCGTTTCCAGAACGGGGTCATCTCGACGGCGCGGCCCTCGGCGGGCAGGGCCTCAAGACTCTTGGGATCGCGCACGGTCCGGCCGGGCGCGGGGGTAAGATACTTGCTGGGCATGGAGGCTACTCCTCTCCGCTGGGCAGGGTGACATCGTCCACGGCGACCGGCGCGCCCTTCGCCAGCTCCGTCTCCATGTGGTAGTGCAGGAACCAGTCGTGGCCTTCCTCGGACCCGGTGACGCTCGTCTTGGCCACGATGGCGCGTTGCCGCCAGGCCACGCCCCACATGGCCACGCCAGCCTGATCCAGGGTTGCGGAAAACAGGTTGTCGCAGCGGGTGTCCTCAGGTGCCTTCTCGGCCGCGCCGCCCCAGTCGTTGCCGGGGACGATCCTGGCCAAGGCCTCCATCATCCCCAGGGCGGCCAGGTCGCGCGACAGGGCTGGAGCGTCCTTGCAGACCACGATGGCCAGGATCTGGCAGGTGCCGCTCACGTCGCCGCAACTTTCGGAAAGGTCGGCCAGGCCGAGCACGGCCACGAACACGGCCGGGGCCTGGGCGCTGATGCGCTTCAGCTCGGCGGCGTCGAAGCGCCCGGCGTGGGGTTCCACCTTCACGGTCTTGCCCGCGAGCTGTGGCAGGCTGGCCGTAAGCCCGGCGACAACGGCCGCGCGCAACGTCAGCACGCTCATTTGAGGTCTCCCAGGAGGCCATCGGCCCAGGCATCCACGACGGACAGGATGTCCGTCTCATCCATTGGCGACACGCCCAGGTACGGCCTGGCCGGGATGGGCATGCCCACCTCGGCCCCGCCGAATTGATGCACTGCGGCGTAGACCATGTTGCTGCCGACCTCCACTTCATGCCCGCGCACCTCGGCGCGCAGCGAGTCCAGCAGGCCGCCCTCGGCGGAGAGCAGGCTCTGACCGCCATGCCTGGTCTGGGCATAGGCCGGGCTCCAGTCCCGCCAGGGGATATCGTCCGGGCCGCGCTTGTCGGACTCGATGCGCCGGCGGGCCGAAGACTCCAGCACGGCCCCGGCGTTCTCCAGGAGCTGGCGACGCTCGGCCCTGGTCAGCCTGGTCATGCGCGCCTCAAGTCGGCCCAGGGCCGAAAGGTCGGTATGCAGAGCCAGGCCGCTCACATGATCCTCCGGAGGCGGTCAAAGGCGCGAGGCTTGCCAGAGACAAGGCCGGGGGCCGCCGGGCTGGATGAGGCCGGTTCCTGTTGAGGCGGCAGCCCCAGGGATACATCCCCGGAGGCTGCGCGCTTCAACCAGGCAACAGCGTCATCGTAGCGCTGGCGGCGTTCTTCGGTGAGCCCCGTGCCGTATTCGCTGGTGATGCGGTACACGGCCATGTCGCACGCCAGGCGCACGAGCACGGCCGGCACGGTCGGCAGGGGCAGGGTGTAGCGACCGGCCAGGTAGGAGTCGATCTCGGCGGTGGCGTCGGCCAAGGCCCGCTCCACGAGCTCGGCATCGGCAACGCCGTCGCCGTCGCGGTCGGCGAGGATGACCAAGGCCTCCTCGCCGCCGAGACGCTTCTCCAGTTCCTGGGCGGTCGCGTACATCCTATTCCTCCGGGTCGCCGCTTTCCTGCGGCAAGGCTCTGGCCAGCGCCAGCAGTTCGTCCTTCTTGGCCTTGGGGTCGTAAGCCACCTTGCGCTCGGTGAGCAGAGCGGCCAGCTCGGCCTTGGTCATGGCGGCCAGGGGGTCGGCGGGAACGTCGACCAGCTCCTGGATCACGAGCATGGGTTCGGCCTTCAGGGTGGCGAGCTGCTCGTCGGTGAACGTGCCGTCCTCGTACTTCACGGGGTTGGCAGGGTGGGACAGTCCGCAGCGGCGGAAGCCGTCCCTCTTGGCGGTGATGATAATGGCCACGGGGTGCTACCTCCTGGTTCCTGGTTACTGCCCGGCGCCGGTGGAGCCCCAGGCGAGCTGCCAGAGGCCGTAGCCGCCAGCGGCGCGGGCCTCGGCTCCGAACTTGTACTCGGCACGGCTGAACACGTTGTCGGACTCCATGGTGGTCTGCTGGACGAACACCGGGGCCTTGCGTTCCTGGTAGATGAACGGCTTCACCGGCTTGGTGGTGTCGAGCAGGAACCAGGCGGTGTCGGAGGTCAGCCAGTTCGCCACCACCACCTTGGCGGTGCCCTTGTAGGGGTTGGGCTTGCCGTCCTCCAGACGGTCCGAGGTCTGGATGGCGTTGGCGATGTCCTCCAAGGCAGGCGGCACCAGGTGCACGTTGGGGGTGATGTTCAGCGGGCGGCCGTCTTCGTCCTTGAGCTTCTTCATGGCCGTGCGCGCCGCGCCGTAGCTGGCCTGGGCCAGCGCCAGGGTGGCGCAGGACAGGGCCACGGTGCCGTGGTTGCTCACGCTCACGCCGTTCACGGGGTGGTCCGTGTCGAAGAAGTACTGGCCATCATAGCAGCGCGAGGTGAAGCCGTTGTTGACCAGCTCGAAGATGATCTCGTCCGGGAGCTGCTTGGCGGAAAACGCCGCCGACTGCGCCTGGGGTCCGTAGATGCCCAGGTTGTCGTCCTCGATGTCGTTGCGCCGCACCGCGACGGTGGCTTCCCAGTCATCGTTGACAATGGCGTACTTGAATGCCGCCAGGGCCTTGACGATCTTGTCGCCCAACCACTTCCGCATGCGCGGGAAGGTGGCCAACCAGCTGTAGTCATTCTCCCTGGTGGTGGAGGGCACCTTCATGGCGATTTCCGGCCACAAAGCGGGGGCGGCCGCGAAAGCGTTGTTGAAGGTGGTCTTGAGGCCCATGAACAGGGCCGACAGGCTCGCTCCATTGATGATCATCGGGACCCTCCTAGTAGGTGATCTCGACCATGACCATGGCCGGGACGGTGGCAGTGTTGGCGCCGGCCACGGTCAGGGCAACGGCCTGGCCTGCGGTGACGGCGTTGGCGGCGGAAGGCACGGCGGTGTCGATGTCGCCGGCGGCCGATCCGGCCTGGGTGATGGTGAGCGCCCCGCCGGTGACGGGCGTGCCGCCGATGGACGCGGTGATGGTGGCGTCGCCCACCGTGAGCGCGCCCTCAAGCACGCTGGTGAGCTTGGTGATGGTGCCCGCAACCGGGGAGACGAAGCGGTAGACGTTGCCGGTGGCGCCAGCCAGGTCGCCTGCGGAAACCGGGATGTGGATCTTGTTCACGCCGAGCAGGGCGCGGTCGCGGGCGGGGTCGAGGGCAGCGGGCAAACCGGAGCCGCCCAAGCTCACCCAGACGCCCTGGGCGTCCACGTGCTCGATGCGGCCAGCCCTGGAGCGGGTGGCGGCACCAACGCCGACATGGCCGTCGGTCTTGGCCACGGTGGCGTCATCGACGATGTAGGCATAGTTGCCCACGTCGGCGAGTGTGATGGCGTCGGCCGCGGCGGAGTTGGCGAAGCGGAACACCCCGCGCCTGACCTTGACGCTCAGGTCGCCGTTGCCCCCGGCGGAGTTGTCCACGTATTCCTCGATGCGGCCCACGGCCACCAGGCCGGTGGCGGTGCTGCCGGGCTCGAGGTAGCCGCCGTTCAGCACGCCGAGGCCGCCGGCGAAACATTTCGCCAGAGCCGCAGCCGGATACACGAAGTCCACGCCCGCAATCTGCGGGGTGTCGCGGTCAGTGGTTAGCGCGGCCATTTATTTTTCCTCCTTGCCAAGGGTCTTGGCGAAGTCCTTGGGGTCGATGTCCATGGCCCGGCACACGGCCAGCTCGGTGTCCGTGAGCTTGGACACGCCGTCCGCGCCGACTTCACGCTGGACCACCTTGTCCTGGACCAGCACCGGGGCGCTGGTCAGGAACTTCTTGAACGAGTCCACGCCGCCCTCCTGGCGGCATGCGGCCACGTAGAAATCCTTGGACGCCGGAGCGACCTTGCCGTCCTTCACGGCCTGGTCCACCAGGCCGGTGATCTCGGCGTCAGCCTGGGCGGTCGCCTGGTCTTTCAGCTTGGCCTCGGCAACCTGGGCACGGTTGGTGGCCTGGTCGTAGTCCGCGCGGGGAACTACCTTGGTCAGGTCCAGGGCATTGGTTTTCAGGCCGCTGACGACCTGGACCGCGCTGTCGGGCGTGGCCGTTTCGGCCAGACCCAGGGCGCGGCACAGAGCCACCGGAACGGCCGGGGCCGCTTCCGCCTTGGCCTTCAGGGAGTTCACGGCCGTGACGATCTGGTCGGCGGTGGATCCGTCGTCCAGCCCCAGGGCCTTCGCAACGATCTTCAAAGGCATGTGGTCCTCCTGGTTGGAGTGTTGGTCCTCGCGGTTGAGAGCCGCGAGTCGCAGGTTTGGGGAATTGGTCAGGCCTGCGGAGACGATCTCCACAATCCGGCCAGTGTCCTTCTCGTAGGTGAAGACAGGGGAAAGGTAGCGATACAGCCGACCGGCGACCTGCTCGGACGCCAGATCAGTCCATTCGACACGGGCCCAGAGTTCGCCGCCGCGCGCCTGCAGCTCGGTCATCCAGGCTGCGGCGGGGGCGGCCAGCCCCTTCGGGGCGCGAACCTCGGACGCGTGCTCCCAGTCAATGACCAGGGGGCGGCCGCGCCTGGGGAAGGCTGCGATGACGTTGTTCATCGACACCTGGTCGAACAGCCAGCTGCGACCATCGACGCCGACAATCTCGGGGCCCGCCGGCAGGAGCTGGACCCACTCTGGAGCCTGGCCAGCCGGCAACTCGGTGTTGAATGCAATGTGGTTCATGCCGCGACGCTATGCGGCGAAGAAGGACGAGTCTTGTAACAGGCGTTAGGATGTTCGTCCGGGGGATGCTCGGCCGAGGCGGCTAGGCCCGGCTCTGGTCTGTCACGCAGGTGCGTTCAAAAACGTTTAGAAACGCCCTTCCGCGCTTCCGGGGGCCAAGAGCGGGGGATCGTGGCCCAGCTCCCGCCCACCTCCTCCATTGACGATCGTGGCGCGAATGCCTATATGAGCCTTAAGCGTAGCCCTCGAAGACTGGAAAAACGTCGTGCCAGTGGTTGCTTCCGAGCTTCCATGCGGGGGTGCCGGACCAAGATCCGGAAGGCGTCCCGCCGAGGGCTACAGCTCGCCATCCAGCAACACCATCCCTTGCTGCATCAGGTTTGACCTCTGAACCACCGCTCCGCTGCGGATGGCGTTGGTCCTGATTCCCCTGGCTGCGTAGTCCAGCCGGACAGCCACGCGACCATACTTCTCCACATCCAGATCAAGCACGTAGAGCAGGGCCGGGCGACGGCTCAGGGGATCCCAGATCACCGCCTTGGCTTTGGCCATGTAAGCGGGCAGATTCAGCACCACCTCCTCGGGCAGCGCCTTGCCTCCCTTGCGGGCCACGGCCAGTAGGTGCGAGACCTCGCGCTGCTCGATGGTCAGGGCTGCGCTTTCCGGGTGTTCCCCGAGCTCCGCCAGACCATCCACCACCTTGGACCGCATGGCTCCGACAACGCGACGCCCGCCCAGGCCGAGCTTCTCCCCGCGCAGGATGCCCATGGCCCATTCGCGGTACTCGGCATTCAGGTTGGATAGCTGCTCTGCGGGCATGGCCGCAGCCGCGGCGGCTCCGAGTTCGGGCGGCGCGGCTGCGATCTTCTCCGCCCACTGGCGGGCGGCCTGGCGGACACGGGAAACCTGGCCGGGGTTGTATTCCCAGCCGGGATCAATGCCCACCGGAACCCGGCTCACCTCGCCCGTGCGGCGGTTGACCCACTGCCTGGTCTCGATCTTCGGGGCCTGGGTGCGCACGGGAAAGGTGCGCTCGTTGAAGTGCCCGGTGGGCAGATCGGTGACGGGGTCGACCTCCTGGATCTGCGCGGTGACGCCCGTCTTCTCCAGCCGTTCGCCCTCGGTCTTGGATACCTGGCGCAGATGGCACTTGCAGCCATAGCCGTTCGGCGTTGCGTGGCTGGCCCAGAACGGATCGTCCACGGGAAGCAGCAGCCCGTGCCAGCCCACGTGCTCCGGCCTGTGCTCCCGCGAGGGGCCGAGCAGATAGAGCAGGAAGGGCAGCGCAGCCTTGGTGCGCTGGATGCGCTCCCACTGCCCGGCTGCCCTGGCCGTACGCATGTTGGCCTCGTAAATGGTCTTGAGCCTGCGGGGGCTGCCCAGCTGCGCCAGGCGCTTTTTGCCCGTCAGAGGGTCGGCCACTTCCTGCTTTCCCCACCAGCCCTGCCGCTGCAGCTCCGGCTTCAAGTCCTTGGCGAAGTCGCGAAAGGTCCGGCCCTCGGCCAGGGCCTTCTGCGTGGCCTGATGGATCCCGGTGAGCACGTCGAGCTGCGTGGCCTTGGCCACGGTGAAGCACGCCGCGTGCTCCTCCCTCCACACGTCCAGGTGGCTGAAAGACGGTTTCAGTTTCTTGGCGTCGAAATAGTCCAGCGCCTCCTTGGGCGGCGGGCCGGGGAAGGTGAAGCCGGGCTTCGGCGTGTACTCGCGCTTCGGCATCAGCCGTCACTCCCGCCGTCGCCCTGGCCCCGCGCCTTAAACGCGGCCACGGCCAGGCTGCGCACCAGAGCGCTGGGGTCCATCTTCCCCAGGAGGCCGGGCAGCCCGGCCAGGAATTCCTCATAGCTGCTCGACTTGTCGGCCAGTTCCTGGATGGGATCCACCAGCGGGGCGACCAGCGGTTCCCATTCGTTCAGGGCCTCGGTCGCAAGTGCGTCCAGTTCGTCAACGCCGGGGACACCGCCGCCAGCTTCATCGCCGGTGCGGTTGACGGCGCGGCCGACCCTGTTCGTGGCCGTGCCTTCCTGCCCCTGCTGCACCGGCTGGCCAAGCACCTCGGCCCCGTCCTTCGGGTCCGGGAAGCCCAGGCGGTCGCGCACCACGGAGGCCTCCACGCGCAGGCCCAGCGGCACCAGCTTGGCCAAGGAATTGGTCAGCGCCTCAATGTCTTCCGGCTCGCGCACGGGCAGCACCAGGCGCGGGTATTTGCCGGATGCAGGCGGGCCGTAGTTCAGGTCGATGAAGGGGCGCACCAGGTCGCGGTTGATGGTCGCGGCCAGCTGCCGGGCATCGGCCTTGAGGATGTCCTTGCGCACCTCGTTGTGCACCGTGGCCTGGCTCTGCGAACTGCCGTCGTCGCTGGTCATGGTTTGGCCCAGCACGGCCTTGCTCACCTGCCGGTCCAGCCATTCCGCCAAGCCCTGGAAAAGCATCTGGCCGCCAGATCCCGCGCTCTTGCCCGCCTCCACCAGCTCGATGCGCATGGTGTCCGGGATCACGGCCGCCGCGTCGGTGCCCAGGTTGGCCACGGCGGAGACCAGGGTGAGGATGTCTTCCGGCGTAGCGTTCGTGCCGTAGCGGCCCAGGCGCAGCGGCATGCCGAAGACTTCGGCAAAGGCCATCCAGTCCGTGAGGGTGTAACTCTTGCACATGTGGGCGGCCGCAACCAGGCGGGCCAAACCGCCGCGCGCGGGCAGGCCGGACTTGAGTTTGGGGATGTGGATGAGGAACTTGTACGGCGGCAGGGTCACGCCATCCACGGCGCCGAGATCCATCAGGCGCAGCTCAAGGCCGGTCTCAAGGTCGAACTGGAAGAACTTGGGGTCACGCCACTGGTAGGCTTCCGGACGCCAGAGCGTGGCCTGGCGGTCCCAGATGATCTCGCACGCGGCGAAGCCTTTGCCCAGGCCGTCAAGCAAATCAGTGCAGAGGTCCGGGAACTCGGTTGATTCGGCGATGCGCTCGCGCACGGCGTCGGCCAGCTCCTGGTCGCGGGCGTCGTCCGTGGCCGCTTCGACCACGGGATCAATGCCGGAGCACGCCCGCTTGCGGGTGCCCAGCACGGAGGCATAGTGCGGATCGCGTTCCTCCATTTCCTCGGCCAGGATGAGGTAGGCGCGCAAATCGTTCTCGGCGGCGGAGCGCAGGATCCGCGCCAGGCGGTGCGGGGTCAGCCCCTGGGCAATGGCCTCCGCGTCCCAGGCCCGGCGCACGCCGGTGAGCTGCGGGGCGGCCACCTCGCGCGTCAGGGCTTCCCGTTCGATGGGGCGGCCCAGGTGGTCTACTAGCGTGACGTCTTTCATGGTGAACTCCTAGAGGCTGCCGCGACGGAAGCCCACAGTGACGCGCACGGCGCGGCGGTGGGCTTCGTGGTCCGGCTCATGGTTCGGGGTGACGGGGTTGCGGGGCACGCGGACAGAGCCGAAGCGCTCCTCCACCTTGTTCAGGCTAGCGAACCAGCCCAGGGCCAGGGCGATGGCCGCGTCGCCGTGGCGCATCAGCTCGGCGTCTTTGGAATCCTTGACCCGCACATCCGGCACCTTGATGATGCCCTCGGCTTCCTCTAGGGCGCGCAGGTCGCTCTCGATGTCGGCGTCGCGCGGCAGATCAATCATGCCGTCCTCAAACGCGCCTGTGAACTTGGGCATCCAATCCCGGTACCAGGCCTGGCTCAAGACCACCTGGTGGATCTTGTCCGCCCCGAACTTGTCCGCCGTGTATTCGGCCAGGGTCTGGCCGCTGCCCGAGGCGTCCATGGCCCCGCCAACGAATCGGGGCAGGGCCGGAATGAGCGTCCAGAGGATTTGCTCCTGCTGGCGGGTGGGCACGTTGTGCATCTCAATGAGGAACGGCGCGCGGCGCATGAGCTGCTGGTCTATCTCCAGCGGCGCAAGGACGGAAAAGTCGCGGTGCCGGGCAAAGTCCTGGCCGAACACGTGGGGACGGGTCGGGTTCAGCCTGGCCAGCAGCGGCTGCAGGTGCAGTTGGATCCAGCCCTGGGCCCACTCCTTGCGCTGCGCTTCGGGCAGGGCGGCGAAGGTGTCCGGCAGGGCGATGCGCAGCACGGGCCTCACCTCGCGCATGGCCGCCTCGATCCAGACGCCGGGGATGGCCTGGCCGCCGCCGTCGCGCGGGACCACGTCCAGCTCCTCGCGCATGATGGACACGCGCGGGCCGTAGGCCTTGCGGATGCGTTCGTACCAATCGCGCTTGGCCTCCTTGGTCGGGGCCCAGCCCTTCATCAGGCACACGCGCTCGTACAGGCCGTTGCCCACGGCGGTGTCGAAGCTGAAGGTGTGGACCGTGGCCGATTCGCCGTAGCGGCCGGTGCGCACGTCGCGGCAGAGTTGGTTGAAGGCGTTGCGGATGCCGTTGTGCGTGGAGATGATCCTGATCTTGCCGCCCCAGATGAGGAGCGCCGTGGCCGCGTCGAGCACGGCCTGGACGTTGGCATGGAAGGCGGCCTCGTCGATGATGACGATGCCCTGGAGGCCGCGGATGTTGGCCGGGCGGCTGCTGAGCGCCATGATCTGGAAGCCCGAGGCGAAGCGGATGCGGTAGGCGGTGATGTACTTCGACGAGCCGTCCGGCAGCTGGTCCTCGAACAGAAACTCCTCGATGCCGCTGACGCCGGAAGCCTGGCCCTCGGCCATGATGCGCGCGAACTTGGCGCAATAGCCGACGAACTCAAGGCCCTTCTCCTTGGTGTCGCCGATGTAGTAGACATTGTCGCCGCCGGCGGACTTGCGCGAGGCCGCGGTGATGGTGTCGTCCAGGGCCTCGGCAAAGGTGATGCCCGTGCGGCGGCCCTTCTCCGCCACCTTGAACACGGCCTGGTCCTTGGCCCACTCCGCTTGGTGCAGCATGAGCACACCGTCAGCCAGGGGGTCGAAGCCCTCCGGGATATCACGCACGCTCGGGGGCAGCTCCTCCCATGAAACAACGCGCTGGGTATCGCCCAGGGGCTTGAGCGTCTCCACTAGCGCACCCCCAGAACCTTCTCGCGCCAGAACCTGGCCTGCTCGTCGGTCATGCCCTGGGAACGCACTTCATCCTCCAGGCGGCTGGCCATCTCGGCTGCCAGTTCTTTGCGGGCCTGCTCGCGCGCCTCGGCCACGAAGCGCTTTTGCATCACCGTGGCGCGACCGAGATCGGCGATGGCCCGTGCGAACTTCGCAAGGTCGAGCTTGTTGCCGTCAACGGCCATGAGCGCGGCGAAGAGTTTCTCCTGAACCAGGCGCATCATGGCCTCGTTGGTCGCCCCCTCCTCGTCGGGTGCGGCGTCCACGATGGCCTTGGCCTGCTCGGTGGCCAGCTTGAGCGAGGAGAGGCGCTCCTCAAAATCCTTGCCGTACCGCTGGATGGCGGACTTGGAGATGGCATAGCCGCGCGCGCGCAGCTCTTCCTCCAGGACCCGGTAGCCCTGAAAGCCCTTGTCCGCCAGGGCGCGATCGAGCCATGCCTTGACCTTGGGTGGAAGCGAGTGGACAGCGGGCCTCTTGGGCATGGTCAGCTCCAGTACTTGACCGGACGGGCAATGCCGGGCTCACAGTCCACGGTGTACTCGGCCAGGTCCACGCCATGCCGGTTCAACTCGGCGAACCAGCGGCCGTCCGGCTGTTTGGTCAGCGTCACCAGCTCACGGTCGGCCAGGTAGTCCAGCTCGCGCCGAATTTCCAACTGCGTGGCGTCCGGGTACACGCCCTGCACGGTGGCCAGGGCGACCTCCTCGTAACAACCGACGGGGCGCGCGTTGTTGAGCACGAGGATAAGGACCCACCGCATATGCTCACGGCGGGATTTGTGGGGATCAACAGACATTGTGGCGTCCCTCCTTGAGGCTTTCGAGCTTGGTGGCCAAGCCGTCCAGCTTGGCCTCGATTACGGTCTGGTTTCGTATCCAATCCTCGCGGCGCACGTAGTCCACGGGGAGTTCCGCCCGGAGCCGCAGCAGATCCTTTTCCACCTCGCAGGCCTTGGTCAGGGCGTTGGCTGCGGCAGTCTGGGCCGCCGTCACGTCCTTGGCCTGAATGCGGCTGATGATCTTCCACACGCCCACGGCGAAGCCGAAGAAGGCCAAGAGCAGCGTGACGGCCAGGGAGGCCAGCTGCGGGATGGTGAACGTCACCTCCATCAGCGGGCCTCCACGGTCAGCGGTTTAAGCGCGGCCTTGTCCTCGTTGGCCTTGCGCAGGGCCTTCCGGGTGTTCACATAGCAGTCCGCCAGGTCCTGGTTCACGGCCGGGTCGCAGGCCGGTTCCGGGGTCGGCTCCATGAGCGCGGCGGGGGGGCGCAGGGGCACGGCCTCCGGCTCGGTGACGTACTCCTTACGGCACGCGCAACAGAGCACGCACAGAAGCAGGAACAGGCTGACGAGCCCACGCGAGAGCTTGCGCGTCATGAACATAGACCTCCTCAAGTTTGGTGCGGAGTCGTTCACGATCCGCGTCAATGTCTGCCATGGCCTTCTCCCGCGCGGTCATGACCTGGTCCACGCGTTTGGTGAATGCCCTCATGTCCTCGATGGTGCGCGCCTTGGCGCGGTTGGCCCCCTGGAGCGTGGCCACGTTGGCCTCGGCCTGGACAAGGTCAACCTTCAGGTTGGCCCTGGACCAGAACAGCCAGCCCAGCAGAACGGCCAACACCAGGGCCGCGCCCAGGTAGACGGCCAGCTTGTTCGCGCCACTCAACTGCATGATGGTGCCCCACATGGTGCCCTCCTATGCGTCCGGGTTGTCGGGTTTGGCGTTCGCCCCGGCCAGGGCCACGTTGGCCATGCTGCTGGAACGCGCCCGCGTGAGATATCCCTGCCCCAGTGCCGCCACACCGCCGCCGCTCAGCAGAATGCCCATGGCCTGGCCAAAGGCCTCCGGGCTGAAGGTTTGGCCCTTCCACAGCGCATAGCCCTGGAACAACACCAGGCAGACGAATCCCGACAGCACCAAGGCCACGTGCGCCTCGGTCGGCACGGGGCTGGAGTTGAAGGCGCGCGGAATGATCATGCGCAGTCCCCATCACCAGGCGTCAGGAACAGCTGGCACTCGGCCTCGCGGCGGCGCACCAGGCCGCGCAGCACACGCCCCCCGGCACGGGTCCAGCGGCCGAACTCCGCCGCCGCGCCCTCGATGTCGCCCGCGTTGAATTTTCGCAGTAGGGTCGAGTCCCGCCAGCCCTTGCAGTTGTATGCAAAGCAGACCAGCGCGGAGAACTGGTTGCCGGTGGCGTCCACGGTCAGGGCCGCGTCCACCTCGGCCTCAAAGGCCTCAATGTTCGCCATGAGCAGCGCATCCGCCTCATCCTGTGTGATCACCAGGCCGGGGCGAACGTCCATCCCTGTATGGCCCCAGCCGATGGTCCACGGCCCCCCGCCCATGTTTTCCCAGCCGGGGATTCGGCGATACCCGCCACGCATGGGGTTGATGCCCTTGGCCTGGCAGGCCCGGTACAACGGGCTGGCGGGGTCCGGGTAGGCCTCAAGCTCGCAGCACTCGAAGCTCTGGACAAGCTCAAAGCCTTGGCGATTCGTACGGGCCATGTTCGCCGCCTACGCCCTGGAATACACGTAGCCGATCAAGCCTGACGCGACGCCCACGATGGCCGCGCCCCAAGCCGGCCAGGCGGACACGGCGAACACCCTGCCGAACACTTCAGCAGCGACAAGCCCGAAGGCATGACCGAGGCATGCGCCAATGGCGACGAACACGACAGTGAACAACAGCCGCTTCCAGGGAATCTTGGGCATGTGGGCCTCCGTCTTTGGCCTCTCCCGTTGCCCCGCCGCTGGCCGGGACCATCCAGGTCAACGGCGGGGCTGTGGCAGGAGATGACCACCCGGCGCTCTAGGCGCGTTCGAGCCCCAAGCTAGACGCAAGGGGAGGACGGGTCTTGTAATGCTGGTTACTATCGACGGGCTTGGCGGATGGATAAAACGGCACGGGCCGCCAAGGGCGGCCCGCTCAGGAAATGGTGGTCAATCTACGAAGGGCAAGTCTACCCCTTGCTCACCGTGAACTTCAGACGCCCCTCGGCCTCATCGACTTGGCACTCGTAGCGCAAGCCTCCGTGCTGGGCCACTCCGGCTTTGCCGCTCATCAGCCCGCAGTCCTCCAGAATCTTCGTGCGCTCGGCCGGGGAAAGGGCAGGCTCGCTCATCCCGACGAGGATGGTGGCCATAGTAACGGACTCAAGGGCGCGCATCGTCGCGTCGCCCTTTGGCTCATGCTGCAGCATGAACGCCACGCCAGTGACGTTGCCGCCCTCGATGGTCGCGGCGACCCCCATATATGGGCGGGCCAGGACCGTGATTCGCTTCTCCCCGACATTCGGCTGCGGCAACTTGGCAAAGCCCTTGAAGTCCAGGCTGGTGGCCGTGGCCTCAAGGCGCTGGACGAACTCCGCTGCGGGGAACCCGAGCCCTGTTGCGGGCTTGGCCTTCGCTCCTCCGTCACATCCCGTGCATGTCAGAGC
Organism: uncultured Desulfocurvus sp.; assembly: GCA_964645095.1. Lineage (GTDB taxonomy): Bacteria > Desulfobacterota > Desulfovibrionia > Desulfovibrionales > Desulfovibrionaceae > Humidesulfovibrio. The sequence continues at coordinate 26,876 of CAZXZF010000003.1, forward strand.
AATCATTACCAGGGCGGCAACGCCCAATTTGAATCCCCGCATGTCCCCTCCCTATCGTGCCTCGTGGCACCACCAGATTACCCGGCCAATGATGCGCACCATGGCCGCCAAATCGCCGCGCATATCTATTTCCCTGGGCTTGTGGGCTGGGTTGGTACTGCGCAGCACGAGCACCCCAGGTAGTCGCTCCACCTGTTTAACGACCACAGTGTCCTCAACGCCCACCGCATAGACCTTGCCGTCCAGGACGTCCACCTGGCCCTGATTAATGAGCACCGTGTCGCCGTCGCGCAACTCGGGCTCCATCGAATCGCCGGAGACCTCCATTAGAACCATGTCCTCGGGGTTGCCCTTGGCGCGGAGCCACTCCTCGCGGAAGGCGTAATGGCCCTTGATCTCGGCGCTGGCCTCGAAGCTTCCGCCACCGGCGGACAGACGGGCCGCCACCTTGGGGACCATGATCAGGCCGTCGATGGCTACGGCGCTCAACGGAGACAGGATGCGGCCGGGGGCGGCATGTGGTGCCGTCTTGTCTACTGTGGATGGCCCCCTCACATATTCGATTGCACCGGTCTGCACCGCAAGGTGAATTTCGCGTGCAAGAACACGCAACACCTCGGAGGCTGGTAGGCCATCTATCTTGCTGTTGGGGTTTTCAGGTGAGAGCAGTTGGCACGCCAGATCCGCACTGTTCCCATCCAGGAAGACCTTGCCCTCTCCTGTGAGGAGCCACTCCGGGCTGACATGGACCTGCCCCACCAACGCACGCACCTCGGCCGAGGTGAATTTGTTTGCCCGCCCGTTGGCCAGGCTCTTAATCCTACTCGTTTCTACACCAAGAAGGTCCGCAAGTTCACGCTGGGTGAACCTTGCGAGCCTCAAAATTTCACGTATCTGCTCTCTTGGTGAACTTTCCACTTGACTCTTTCCCTTATTTTCACCAAATGTTTTCCAGGAGGTTCGTAAACGGAACCTTCCAAGACGCTTTTAACCGCGATTTGTCGGGGGCGCAATGTCTAAGACTACGCAACAATCAGACTCAAAGATGGTCCAACTGACCCTCCCTCTGTCTGAGCTGGCCTCCCGGCGGCGCAGATGTGGCAGCCTGCGGGCCAAAGAGGCCGTCAAGGAAGCGCTCAAGGTCGCCTTGCGCCAGTGCGGGCTCTCCCGCGCAGTCGTGGCCGACGAACTCTCCCGCCTCGTCGGCGAGCCTGTCTCACATTTCCAGATCGACAACTGGGTCGCACCGGCAAAGGACGACCGCTCCATGCCCCTGGAATACGCCGCAGCCATGGCCGTCATCACCGGGGACACCGGATTCCTTTCGGTCGCCCTGGAGGCGGCGGGCATCCTCGTGCTGAACCACAAACAGGCCCCGTACTACGAGCTGGGCCGCATCACCGCCGAGGACCGCGCGCGGGCCAAGAAGCGCAAGGACATCCTCGAGAGGATCCCCGAATGAATCACCGCACCAGAAAGCTCCGGGCGTGGATGGCGCTCAACGGCGTGACGGCCAAGCACGTGGCCGAGGCCAACAGCCCCATCTCCACCCGCGCCGTGCACCGCTTCATCGCGGGCACCATGTCCTCCAGCCGCCTGCTGGCCTGGTTCATCGCCCAGGGCTGCCCCTCCGGCCACCTGGCCGCAAAGAAGCGCCCGGCCAAGCACGCCGCGCGGAGGACCGCATGAAAGAGACCGGCTCCTCCGCCAGGCGCGCGCTGCGCGTGCTCAAGATCCTCAAGGGCCATACCCTGACCGGCCTGGCCAACAAGGAGATCGCCGACGCCCTGAACGATTCGGCGGTCAATGTCTCCCGCGCCATCGAGGTGCTCATGGACGAGGGCCTGGTGGCCAAGCTGGACAACGGCCGCTTCGCCCACAGCGTGGCCATGCTCCAGATAGCCCAGGCCCACGTGCGGCACAGCGACGCCATCCAGAACCGCCTGACCGAGATCAACTGTCGCATCGCCGCTGGGGCGATGGACTAAACCCAAGGAGAGACCATGCCAGGGACCAGCATCGCCACGAATCCCGACCTCGTCATGGAAAACGCAACCGTTGCGCAAGCCATGAGCGACATGGCCGGGGAAGACGACGCTCTCTACGGCGACCTGCAAAGCCGCGCCGTCGAGGCCGTCCAGGTCGCCAACGAGCTGTCGGCTGCTGCCGGGAAAGAACTGACCGACGGTGCCCTGGTCGGGATCGCCGTCGCCGCCGTGCGGGCCATTGACCCGGAGGCTGACCCTCTGGCCCTGCACCACACCATCGTCAGTTGGCTCGGCCCCGCCAATGTCCCGGACAACCTCCGCTTCTCCTGGGAGCCACCCCATAGACGCCAGCAGCGCAAGCCCGCTCTGGAAGCCCCCGCTGCCGCCATCCCCGAGATCACCGCCGAGCGCGGCGCGGAACTGCTGGCCGCCCAGAACACCATGGCCGTGGCCGACGAGGCCGTGATGGACGTCGCCGAGCTGTACAAGGCGCTGGGCCGGATCGAGGCCACGGAGTTCTTCCGCAAAATCTCCGACGTCGTGGCTGCGCAGACCTTCACCGAAATACGCACCGGCAAGAAATACAAGGGGTTGCCCTACAGAGGGCCGGACGGAATTACCCGACGTGTCGGGGATTTTGAGGAGTTCTGCCGGGTGTTCCTTGGCAAGTCCTATAATCGCTGCCTGGAACTCGCCAACAACCTCCACACTCTTGGTGCCGATCTTTACGAGTCTGCCGAGCGCGTCGGCTTCAAGGCCCGCGACTACCAGGCGCTCAAGGCCCTGCCACAGGATGAGCAGGATATCGTCAAGCAGGCCCTGGCCGCCGACAGCAAGGACCAGGTGTTGGACATCCTGCAAGACCTGGCCGCCCGGCACCAGAGCGAACGCGCCGCCGCCAAGAAGCAGGCCGAGGACATGAAGGGCGACCTGGACGCCCGCGACACCCTGCTGGCCGAGAAGAGCGAGAAGCTCGACAAGGTGAGCCTCGACCTGGCGAAGCTCAAGGCCCTGCCCCCGAACGAGCGCGAAGTCCTGCGCCTGGAACAGGAACAGGAGGCCGCGAAGCAGCTGACCACCGCAGTCATCGAGGCACAGGTCGCGATCAACGCCCTGCTCGCGCAGCTGGCCGCGATCAAGGCCGCCGAGGTCAGCGCCTACACCAAGGATCACGCGGACCAGACCGCCTCATGGTTCTGCCAGCAGGTGCAGTTCTCGCTGCAGGAGAACGGCATCCAGGCGGATATGGCCGAGATCGCCCTGCCGGAGTGGATGCGCGACACTGCCCAGGCGTCCCCGGTGGACCAGGAGGGCAGGTAGCATGGCCATCATCCTGGACGGCGCGGGCCTCATTGCCGAAGAGCGGCAGCGGCAGAAGGACGAAGAAGGCTACACGGCGGAGCATGATGCGCAGTTCTGCAACGGGGAACTCGGCCAAATGGCGGCGTGCTACTGCAAGGTCGCGGGCGTTCTCTTTGTAAAGGCCACCTGGCCGGAAAACTTGGACTTCGCGTTGTGCAAGCGGGAGAGCTACCCCTACCCGAGCCTCAAAGATCTGGTGCGGGCCGGTGCCCTCATCGCTGCCGAGACTGACCGCCTCATCGCCGAGGCCGCCGGAATGAGGTCCACCAAATGAAAGCGGACCTGGGCGAGCTGGATCTTCTGCGCAACCTGGCCGAACGGCTGAGCACAGCCCCGCACGGTGGCCGCACAGCCCTGGTGGACGAGGCCGCGAAGACCCTGTGCGTCTCCCGCCAGGAGGTCTACCGCCGGTTGAAGGATGTCGGCTTCGCCTCCGGGCGCAAGCGCCGGTCCGACCGTGGCAGCAGCATGGCCACCAAGGATGTTGCCATGCAGGCCGCCGCCCTGGTGCAGGGCTCACGGCGCAAGACCGGAAAGAAGACCCTGCCGCTCACCCAGGCCCTGGACATACTGCGCGAGAACGGGCGGGGCTCGGTGGATCCCAAGACCGGAGAAGTCCGCCTGCCCACGTCCGCCTCCACGCTCTCCCGCGCCATGCGCCGCCACGGCTGCCACCCGGCCATGCTGGAGCAGGGCCGACCCCACACGCACATGCAGAGCCTGCACCCCAACCACGTCTGGCAGGTGGACGCCAGCCTGTGCGTGCTGTTCTACCTGCCCAAGTCCGGCCTCCATGTCATGGAGGAAGGCGTCTTCTACAAGAACAAGATCAAGAACCTGGAGAAGGTGTCGAAGGAGCGCGTCTGGCGCTATGTCGTGACGGATCATTATTCCGGCGCGCTCTACGTCCGCTATGTCCTGGCCGCTGGCGAGTCCTCGGAGAACCTGGCCGAGACCTTCCTGCTGGCCATCCAGCAGCGTGGGCAGAACGATCCCCTGCACGGCGTGCCCTTCCACCTGATGATGGACATGGGCTCGGCCAACACCGCGCATCTGTTCCTCAACCTGCTGAAGAACCTGCAGGTGGACGTCCTGGTGCACAAGCCGGGCAACAGCCAGGCCAAGGGCCAGGTCGAGCAGGCGCAACAGCTTGTGGAAACGCAGTTCGAGGGCCGCCTGTCGTTCATGAAGATTGAGAGCCTTGAGCAGCTCCAGGCCGCGGCGGACCGTTGGCAGACGCACTTCAACGCCTGGAAGACGCACACCCGGCACGGGCGGACCCGCAACGCCATGTGGCTGACCATCACCGAGGACCAGCTGCGCATCCCGCCCAGCATGGAGCTGTGCCGCCAGTTGGTCACCACCAAGCCGGTGGAGGTCACGGTGCGCGACGACATGAGCATCACCCACAGCGTCAAGGGCTATGGCCGCCAGACCTACGACCTGCGCTACGTGGCGGGCGTGGTGCCCGGCATGAAGGTCACGGTCATGGTCAACCCCTACGAGGCCCCGACCGTGGACGTGGGTGTGAAGGACGAGCGCGGCGACGTGGTCACCTGGCCGGTTGCGCCCGTGCGCATGACCGAGGCGGGCTTCCGCGCCGACGCGGCGGTCTGGGGCCAGGAGCACAAGGCCCTGCCGGACACCGTGGCCGACAAGCGCACCAAGGAGCTGGAGGCCGCCGGGGTCGTGGCCGGACGCAAGGCTGGCGTGGCGCCCTACGGGCTCGACATCGAGGCGGACATCACCGCCGCACCGGCCCCGGCCTACCTGCCGCGCCGTGGCCGCGACCTGGGCCTGGACGCTTCCCGCCGCGAGGTGGCCCCGCTCTCCCACGTGGAGGCGGCCAAGTTGCTCCGGGCCAGGCTCGGCCAGGTCTGGACCGCAGACAACTACGCCTGGCTGGCGCAGCGCTGGCCCGACGGCGTCCCTCCCCTGGAAATTGACGAAATCGCAGCACGGCTTTCTGCACCGAACACCCCGGCTGGGGCGGTGCTCAAGGTCGTTGCCGGAGGCGCAGCATGCTGATCCTGAAGCAGTTCATCGATGGCTTGCCCAACGTGTCCCACCGCCAGGTGGCCGACGCGGCCGGCTTGAGCCCGTCTGGTTTCTCGCAGCTCATCAACCGCGAGACGTGGCCCAAGCGCAAAGGCGCAGGCGAGATCCGCCGCAAGATCGAGGACTTCCTCTTGGCGCAAGGCGTAACGCGGGCCCAGGTGCGCGACCTTTTTCTCAAGGCCAAAGGGATCACAGAACCCAAACCCAAGCACCAGGCCACGACGGCAGAACCAGAACAGGAGGTCATCATGTTATTGAGGAGACAGGGACTTTTCCCGGACACCAAACGTCATTTCAAGCTGCCCCGAAATCCGTTCTTGAACGACATCCAGAACACGGACGACGTGTTCATGAGCCGGGACATCCGCTACGTGCGCGAGGCCATGTACGCCACGGCGCGGCACGGCGGGTTCACGGCCGTGGCGGGCGAGAGCGGCAGCGGCAAGACTGTCCTGCGCCGGGACCTCATCGACCGGATGCAGCGCGAGGGCAAGCCCGTGCTGGTCATCGAGCCTTACGTGCTCGGCATGGAGGACAGCGAAAAGCGGGGCAAGGCGCTGCGCTCGGGCCACATCGCCGAGGCCATCCTCGCCGTGGTGGCCCCGCTCGCTACCGTGGCCAGCAGCCCGGAGGCCCGGTTCCGCCAGGTGCACCAGTGCCTGGCCGCCAGCAAGCGCTCCGGGAATTCGCACGTGCTCATCATCGAGGAGGCGCACTGCCTGCCGCTTTCCACGCTCAAGCACCTCAAGCGCTACCTGGAGCTGACGGACGGCCTGGCTTCCCTGCTCGGCATCCTGCTCATCGGCCAAACCGAACTCAAGACCAAGCTCAGCGAAAGCAACCACGAGGTGCGCGAGGTGGTCCAGCGCTGCGAGCTGGTGGAGCTGCAACCCCTGAGCAACGAGGATCTGACGGCCTACCTGCGGTTCAAGTTCGCGCGGGTGGGCATCGACGACATGGACAAGATCATCACCGAGGACGGCGTGGAGGCCCTGCGCGTCAGGTTGACCGGTCAGGACAGCAGGCGCGGGCGGGATGGCGTGAGCCTTTGCTACCCCTTGGCCGTCGGCAACGTCGTGGTCGCTGCCCTGAACCAGGCCGCCGAGATCGGCGCTCCCATCGTCAACGCCGACGTCATCCGCGACGTGTAACCCCGCAACTGAAGGAGACGCATCATGATCGCTGACAAGATCAAGAACGCGAGCAAGGCCCTGGGCGTGTTTGGCGGCAAGGTGAACGAGGAAGTCTGGGCGACCATCAAGTGCATCCGCGCCGAACTGGCCGACGCCGCTGACCAGGTGGCCGAACTGGAGTCCAACCTGGACGCGACGAGCATCATCGCCCCGGAACCGCAACCCGCCGCAGCAGCGGCGCAGGCATAAGGAGAGCAAGCACCATGGCCCAGAGAACCAAGCCCCAGCCCCTCATCATCGGCGACCTGAACCAGGCCGACGAGGCCCTGCGCCAGCTGGCCGAAATCGCCCGTGAGCAGGCCGTCATCGAGGGCACCCTGAACGAGCAGATCGACGAACTCAAGGCCGCCGCCAAGCGGCAGATGGGACCCCTGGCTGACGACCGCAAGCGCCTGGAGGACGCGCTCGGCGTGTTCGGCACGCTCAAGAAGGCCGACCTGTTCGGCGAGTCGCGCGGGCGCAGCGTCGAGCTGGCCTTCGGCACTCTCGGCTTCCGCCGGGCCACGTCCCTGCGCCTGCTGGCCAAGCACACCTGGGCCATGGTGCTGGGCCGCATTCTGGGCCTGGGCCTCGCCGGCGGCCTGCGCACCAAGGTGGAAGTGGACAAGGATGCCTTGCGCGGCTGGCCGGAGGAGCGCCTGGAAACCATCGGCGTGAAGCGCGAGACCTCGGACGAGTTCTTCATCGAATTGAAGCAGGAAGAGCTGCCGGGCCAGACCTCCTAACATCAACAGCAACGCAGGAGAAACCATCATGCCCAAGAAGAAGCGCGAAATAGACCCGGCTGTGGAAGCGGCTTTCGAGGCCTCCTTTGAGCGCATCAAGGTCGTCACCGGTTGCTACACCCAGGTGCTGCTGGCTGATGTGCTGGAGGTCCGCCAGTCGAGCATCAGCGACGCCAAGCGCCGGTGCTCCATCCCGGACGGCTGGCTCGTGACGCTGCTGCGCTCGCACAAGGTGCTGCCTGACTGGGTGCTCACCGGCCATGGCCCGCAGTACCTGACCGGCACCAGCCACGAGGCCTTTGCCAAGCTGGACGCCAGGGTCAAGGCCCTCACCGAGGACTTTGCCCACCTGGTCAGCCGCGTCGAGGATTCGCTCGACGTCATCAACATGACCGAGGCCCAGCTGCAACAGCGCAAGGCGTACCTCGCCGGGGTGCTGTCCTGCGACCTGGAGCGGGCCAAGGCCGTGGCCTCCGAGCTGAATCTCATGTCCGCCGACGTGGCGGCTCTGACCCACTAACCCCAACCGCAAGGAGCAAGACCATGAACCAGGCTGAACTCGTCAAGAAGATCACAGAGGATACCGGGATGGTGCAGAGCGCCACGATCGCCGTTCTGGCCAGCCTCGGGAAGGTGGCCACAGCCGAGCTGAAGTCCGGTGGCGAGGTGCCCTTTCCGGGGGGGCTTGGCAAGTTGGTGGTGGTGGCGACCAAGGCGCGTCCGGGGCGCAACCCGGCCACCGGAGCCGAGATCCAGATTCCGGCCGGGCGGAAGGCGAAGTTCACGGCGGGCGCGGCGTTGAAGGCCGCCCTGAAGGGCTAGTGCGAAACCGCCCCCCGGCCATCGGGGGTGCGGTCGTCCAGGCGTGGCGGCCTGGACCTGACGAGCAGCCACACAAAGGGGAAACCATGTTGAGGCAGAACCTACTCGGGGTGGAAGTCCAAAGCCTGGAACCAGGTCAGGATGTCATCAGGTGGAATGATTGCCCTGATTGCAAGGGGCGCGGATATTTCCTGATCAACCCCTTCGCCACAGGCGGCAGCAACTTTTGCGGCGGCATCGCCAATATGACGCAGTGCAAGCGCTGCGAAGAGACTCACGCCTACTGGAAGCTGCACGGCAAGCTGCCGGAAGCCGAGGCTACGACATGAACCTAGACGCCCGAATCAACGCCCTGGCCGCCTCCATGTACCAGCGTGCAACCATCCCCTGCGCGCTCCTGGGTCGCAAGGTGCGCTCCACCGAGTGCTGCTCGCGTGGTCTGGCCGCCACGGTCGAGGAGTTCCAGACCTGTCGCTCCTGCCCCGAGGGCCAGCGCCTGGCCGCCACGGCCCCGCTGTGGGGGTTCTGCAAGCCGCTGCCCGCGCCGGTTGTCTACACCCCGCCGCCTGCAGGCGAGCCCGTCCGCAAGGCCGCGCCTGTGGCCAGGCCAGTGCAGCGGATCACGGGCGTGGACCTCGGCAAGCCCGGTGGCGACAAGTCCGTCAAAGTCACGATAGCTGTCGGGGCCAAGGGCGCTGTGGCGCTGTCCTTCCGCGAGATCAAGCCCAAGCCTGCGCGCCCCGAGCGCCAGGCCAAGCCCGTGCGCCCCAGGCATCTGGACAAGCGCGTCATCACCACGGCCCCGGTCGCTCCTCCCGAGCCCCAGCCCACGCCTCCAGCCATTGACGCGCGCCTGGTCAAGCTGGCCAGCGCCCTGCGCGAGCTGACGGCAGATGGCCGGATGCGCGTGTCCATGCTCGACCTCATGCGCTCCATCGGCGCGGCCAACTACGACGAGGCCGCTGGCCTGGTGATCCACGCCGGGCTGCGTACGTCCGCGCTCTACGGCCCGGTGCAGACCGTGCTGGTGGACCACACCGCGCGCCTGCTTATGGCCAGCGCGGCGAGTGAGGTGCGGCAGTGAATACGCCAGACATGCGCGCGATCAAACCCTCGGAACTCAAGAAGCCCACGGACTACAAGGCCCGCTACGAAGCCGAGCAGCATCGCCGCCAAAATCTTGAGGGTCGCGTGGAGGCCCTGGAGCTCGAGCGCGACGCGCTTCGCTACCGTAACTCGCAGCTCAAGGCGCAGTTGGAGCACCGCCTGGGCCTGCCGCACGTCCAGGCCAAACTGAGGGTGCAGGCATGACCGCCGCCCGCTTCATCGCCGATCGTGGCGGGCATGGCTCCGTCTGCATCCGCGACACCACGCGGGCCAACCGCATGGCCTGTACTTTCGACCGCGACTTCGCGTTCTACAGCGGCGACCGCGACCGGGCCACCGCCGCCGCCATGCGCATGGCCGAGATCTGCGCCGAGGCGCTGAACCAGGCGCACGAGGCCAGGACCAAGAAAGAGGGAGGAAACACCTGATGCCCAGCTATGTCTTCGACGATCGCTTTGCCGAGCTGGTTGCCAGCGGGCGGAAGACCCAGACCATCCGGCGCCTGCACCCAGACCTGCCCAAGGTGGGCGATCGCTTGGAGCTGTGCCAACCGCACCCAACGCTCCAGCGGCAGCTAATCCGCGATGACGTCGTCTGCACCGCTGTGCAGCCCATCCGCATCTACAAGTCCCACGACAGCTGGACGGGCGTGGAGCTGGACGGCGAGTACCTGATCCTTGTCCACATCCGCGACCTGGCCCTGGCCGATGGCTTCAAGTCCACCATGGATTTCCTGCGCTACTTTGAGCGCAAGGGCCTGCCGTTTGAGGGCGTGCTCATCAAGTGGTCCGCGCAAGAGGTGGCCGAGATCCCGCGCCCGGAGAACCCGCACACGCCCCCGCCCGTGCGGGAGTGCGGCACATGCCGGCACGAAGGCAACAGCATTGAGGACTGGCCCTGCCGCACGTCCATGAACGCGGCCGGGCTCATCTGTTGGGAACCGAAGGAGGCGCACAATGGCACAGCCAGCACGTAACCTGAAGCCCTACAAGAACCAACTGATCAAGCTGATCCACGTGGCCAAGCGCAGCCTGGCCCTGGACGACGCCGACTACCGCGCCATGCTCGAGGCCCAGACCGGCAAGACGAGCTGCTCGGACATGAGCATGAGCCAGCTTGAGGCCGTGGCCGAGCACCTGCGCAGCCGTGGCTTTGCGGACCGGCCCGGCGGCAAGGCCGCTGCGCGCCCGACGCAAAAGCTGGCCGACGATCCGCAGTCCAAGCTCATCCGCCACCTCTGGCTCAAGCTGCGGGACATGGCGGGCGGAGTGCGCAACGGCAGCGAGCTGGCTCTGGCGGCATACGTCAAGCGGCAGACCGGCATAGAGCGCCTGGAGTGGCTCACCACCCACCAGGCCGCCAAGGTCATCGAGGCGCTCAAGCGGTGGGTCAAGCGTCTCGAGGACAACCTGGAGGGTACGCCATGAGCGGGCAGCAGCAGGATGCGCCACGGCGGGACACCCCGCGCCACCTCGGCACGGAGCTGATGCAGGATCTGGCCGCCAAGCTGGAACAGCTGGCGACAGAAATGCTTGGGGTCACTGAGGCGAAGGCGAAGGCATTCGCCTTTGAGGTCGCCGGGGCCATTGCTGATGATTGGGGCGGCCAGAACATTTACATACCCATGGAACTAGTGGGCCGTCGCAGTCAGCGCAACACCCAGCTCTACCGCGAATTTCGTGGGGACAACGCACCTGAGTTGGCTACGCGCTACGCTCTTTCAGTGCAGCACGTTTACCGGATCATCAAGGCGATGCGGGTGGCCTATGCTCCGCGTCAGCACTCCCTTCTCGAAGCCGCCAACGATTGACTTTTCGTTTCACCCTGTGCAACTTTATTTCAGCGGCGGCCGTCCCGATACATCCCACCTCATCCCGAATTGTCCCGGTTATCACGACTGCCCGTTCTAGTTATCCTGACGGGGATCAATCATTCCCCCCAAGAAAATGTCTACTCTCCCAGCCCCATCTCGCGCAAGAACGCGGTGTCCTCGGTCCAGTCCTCGCGCACGCGCACCCAGAGCTCCAGATGCACCTGGCGTTCCAGCATGACCTCCAGCTCGATGCGCGCCGCGGTGCCGATCTTCTTCAGGAGCTGCCCGCCCTTACCTATGACCATGCCCTTGTGCGTGGTGCGGGCCACATGGATGGCCGCGTTGATGCGCACCGGGCCTTCTTTCCCATCAATGGCTTCCGGCTCCTCCCACTGCTCGATCTCCACGATGGTGCTGTACGGCAGCTCCTGCTCCAGCTCCAGGAAGAGCTTCTCGCGGATGGTCTCCGCCGCGAGGAAGCGCATGGACGCGGTGGACAGCTGGTCCTCGGGGTAGCGCGCCTCGCCCTCGGGCAGGGTCTTGATGAGCTCGGCCAGGAGCGTGTCCACGCCGTCGCCCGTGGCTGCGGACAGGGGGAAGATCTCCGCGCCGGGGAAGCTCTGGCCCACGCGCAGGAGAAACGGCAGGAGCTTTTCCTTGGGGCGCACCCGGTCGGTCTTGTTCACGGCGATGAACAGCGGGCGGTCCACGCGCTGCACCGGGTCGGCCACGGGCCGGACCTCGCGGTCAAAGAGGTGCGGCTTCTTGGTGTAGAGCTCGGCGTCGAGGATGAGCACCACGGCGTCGGCCTGGTGCAGCGCGCCCCAGGCGGCCTCGAGCAGCAGGCGGTTCATGCGCCCGGCCATGCGGTGCACGCCCGGGGTGTCGATGAATACGAGCTGGGCCGCCTCGTTGGTCAGGATGCCGCGGATGGCGTTGCGCGTGGTCTGCGGCTTGGGCGAGACGATGGCCAGCTTCTGCCCCAAGAGGTGATTCAGAAGCGTGCTCTTGCCGGCGTTGGGCGGCCCCATGAGGGCCACGTGGCCGAAGCGATAGCTGGTGGTCATCAAAAATCCTTGGTGTGATTACAGGGTCTTGCAGCAGAGATGGAGGTCTGGGAACTGGCCGCCCCGGCATCGGGGCAAAGGGGCGCGCCGCCTTGGACACTACGCGAGGTCGCCCTGGCTGTCGACACCGCCAGGGGAGCCTACAGCCGCACGCTTCCGAGGGCTTTGCAGCCGAGGACCATTCTAGAGGGCTTTGCAGCCGACGACTCTACTGGAGGGCTTTGCAGCCGACGACTCTACTAGAGGGCTTTGCAGCCCTCTTCGGTGACAACGACCATGTACTCCCAGCGCACGCCGCCCCAGGCCGGGTCGTACAGGCCGGGCTCCACGGTGACGACCATGCCGGGCGCGAAGACGCCCTGGGCGCGGGGCGAGAGGCTCGGCCCCTCGTGGGTCTCCAGGCCGATGCCGTGGCCGAGGGAATGCGTGAACTGCCCGGCCACGCCCGCATCCTCAAAGACCCGGCGCGCGGCGTGATAGGCCTCGGCCATCTTGACGCCGGGCCGGATGGCCTCCATGGCCGCCTTTTGCGCATCGATGACCAGGCGCTTGGTGTCCTGGAAGCGCTCGCTCGGTTCGCGGCCCACCCAGAAGGTGCGCGTCTGGTCCGAGCAATAGCCGCAGAGGCGGCAGCCCGCGTCCACCAGCACCAGGCAGTCGCGGCCGATCCTGGTCTCCCCGGGGATGGCGTGGGGCAGGGCCGCGTTTTTGTCCACGCCCACGATGGACGGGAAGGACAGGCCCTCGGCCCCGGCCTCGCGGAACAGGCGCTCGATCTGCCAGGCGGCCTCGGCCTCGGACATGCCGGGCGCGAGCACGTCGGGCAGGGCGCGCATGATGCGGTGGTTGAGCCCGCAGGCCGCGCGCAAAAGCTCGACCTCGCCGGGCTCCTTGACCAGCCGCAGGCGCTCCACCAGTCCCTCTGCCGGGGTCAGCCCGAAATGCTCACGCAGCTTTTCATGGTCGAACACGCTGACGGCCTTGGGGTCAAAGCCGAGGCTGGTCACGCCGCGGCCCTTGAGGAACTCGGCCAGCTCCGCGTGCTTGCCCGCGCCCCCCTTCGAACCGTAGACGCAGAGGTCCTGCTCCGGCCACAGGCGCAGGGCCGCGTCGGTGAAGCGCGCGTCGGTGAACAGGGCGTCCGGGCCCTTGGCCGTGACCACCAGCCAGCCCACGGACTCGTTGCACTGGGAGTCGTGCTGCTCAAACCCGGAGAGGTAGAAGCGGTTGGCCGGGTAGCTCACCAAAAGGGCCGGGAAGCCCTCTTCGGCCAGAAGGGCCCTCAGGCGCTCGCGGCGGTTCTCGAACAGGATGCGGTCGGCGGTACTCACTTCCACGTGTAGGTCTTCTCCGGTTGTTTCTGCACCATGCGCTCGGCCCATTCCACGCCCTGCATGACGCTGTGGTCCATGTTGCCCACCTCGTACTTCCAGCCGCCGAAACGCCCGCGCGAATAGATCCCCCGCGCCTCCAGCCAGGGCTGGACGGTGCGCAGGGCCAGGTCGCGCTCCAGGCAGGGCACCGGGTAGCCGTAGTCCACGCTCATCTCGAAACGGCTCTCGATCCTGGCGCGGGCCGCCTCGGGCAGCAGGTCCACGTTGCCCAGGCCGGTAACCGTGCGCTCCATGAGCTTTGAGAGGTCCTCGGGCTTGTGCCCGGAAAAGCTCGTCTCGCACAAAAAGGCGGCCTTGCGCGGGTCGGATTCCGGGACGTTTGCGGGCGCGTAGTTGTGAAAGTTGGTCACGCGGTAGAAGGGGCAATCGTCCTCCGGAAAATACATCCAGCAGCGCTTGTCCTTTTTACCCTCGAACTGCGGCCGCTCGGCCACGCCCACGCCCGCCACATAGACCCCGTTGTGCTTGAGCAGGGCCGCAGCCGAAACGCAATCGTCCGGGGCCTGGAGCAGCTGATTACGAATCAGCAGGTCAAGGGGTCCGGTGTTCAGAAGCGCGCCGTAGGTGATGGTCTGGCCCGAGGCCGTGGTCAGGGTCTTTTTGCCTGCGTCGATGCTGGCCACGCCGTCGCCGTAGCGGATGCGCCCGGCCAGCGGGGCGGCCATGCGCCGGAAGATCTCGCCCGTGCCGCCGAAGGCCGGGAAGGTAAAGGCGTTGTTCGGTCCCCAGCCGACCTCATCCAGTTCCAGGATGATGTTCTTCAGCACCCCTTCCAGGCCGATGATGCTCACCCGCTCGCCCACCCAGGAGGCCGACATCTGCTCGGGCGGGATGGCCCAGACCTTGAAGTTGTACGGCCACAGGAACACGTTGCCGATGCCCTCGCCGAACACGCAGTGGATCCACTCGTGGAAGTTCTGCGGCGCCTTTTCCGGCCGCTTGCCGGGCAGGAGCCCGCTCACGCATTCCCAGCGCGCCGGGCGCGGCAGGTGGCGGATGTTGTTCTGGAAGGGATAGGGCACCCAGGCCCCGCGCGCGCGGATGTAGGCCCGGCGCTCGTGCTTCAGCTGGTCCTGGCCCAGGAGCTCGTCCAGCATGCGGTCGAAATATTCGTAATGCGAGAACACCACGTGCCCGCCGATGTCCCAGGTGTAGCCTTGCGGGTCCTTGAAGCTGGCGGCCAGGCCGCCGGGGTGGGCATTTTTTTCCAGCACCACGAAATTCTGGACGCCCAGCTCCGCAAGCCTGCGCGCAGCCCCCAGACCCGTTGGCCCGGCCCCGATGATGGCGTAATCGACCTGCATGAAATCCCCCCCCGGACGGCGCGCACAATGTGGCGACAGGTCAAAATTGCCGCTTGCGCGCCACGCACAGGTATCCTATCACGGATCATGCCGGAATCTCGGCCGGACGCCTCCCTGCCGCGCGTCACCCACCTTTCTCCCGGCCGTCACACAACCGTCACATGGCGTGGGTAGGTTATGCCTCGTGCAAGCGTGAACATCAACCCCTTCGGAGGCTCATCCATGAAACGTCTTCTTTCCGCAGCACTCAGCGCCCTGGCCGTGCTCGGCCTGGCCGCCGTCTCCTTTGCCGGCGACCTCCCGGTCAAGGGCTCCACCACTGTCCAGCCCATCATGCAGGTTGCCGTGGAAAAATTCATGGCCATGCCCAAGAACAAGGACGTGAAGATTTCCATTTCCGCCTCGGGCTCCGGCGACGGCGCCAAGGCCCTCATCGACGGCAGCACGCCCCTGGCCATGATGAGCCGCGAGATGAAGGAGTCCGAGCTCAAGCAGGCCAAGGACAAGGGCGTCATGGCCAAACAGATCGTCATCGGCTACGACTGCCTGACCCCCATCGTGCACCCCTCCAATCCGGTGAAGAACCTGACCCTGGCCCAGCTGAAGGACATCTACACCGGCAAGATCACTGACTGGAAGGACGTGGGCGGCACGCCGGGCCCCATCTCCGTGGTCTCCCGCGACTCCTCCTCCGGCACCTTTGAGTACTGGAACGAGCACGTGCTGAAGAAGGAACGCGTCTTTGCCCGCGCCCAGATGCAGGCCTCAAACGGCGCCGTGGCCCAGACCGTGTCCAAGCAGAAGTCGGCCATCGGCTACGTGGGCCTGGCCTACACCCAGAACAAGGGCCTCAAGGCCGTGACCGTGGAAGGCGTCGGCGGCAGCGTGGAGAACACGCTCAACGGCACCTACCCCATCTCCCGCGGCCTGTACCTGTACACCAACGGCGAGCCCAGCGGCGACGCGGCCAAGCTCGTGAACTTCATCCTCTCCGACGAGGGCCAGAAGATCGTGGCCTCGGTGGACTATGTGCCCCTCAAGGCCGTCAAGGGCGCGAAGCCCGCAAAGACAGACAAGACCGACAAGAAGGCCAAGAAGTAACAGCTCTTCCCCGCGCCAAGACAGAACAGCATCCTTCCTTTGAGCCCCTCCTCCCGTCCAGCCCATCCGGACGGGAGGAGGGGCAACAAAGTAGAGCCCAGGAGTGACAGACCATGCGCCGCAGCACCAAGGAGATCCTCATCAAGCAGGCCTTTCTGGCCACGGCAGTGACCTCGCTGGCGGTGCTGGCGCTGATCATGGTCTTTTTGTTCATGGAGGGCCTGCCCACCTTCAGCTTCGTCAGCGTGAAGAGCTTCCTGCTCGGCCTGGACTGGTATCCCACGGACGAGGCCCGGCCCGACTACGGCATCCTGCCGC
>CAZXZF010000004.1:0-249 GCA_964645095.1 uncultured Desulfocurvus sp.
CCGCCGCAGACCACGTCGCCCAGGACGTCGTAGAAGGCGTAGTCCAGGTCCTCGGTTTCGTGATAGGCGCCAAGGGACTCCAGCATGTTGATGGAGGTGATGATGCCGCGCCCGGCGCAGCCGACTCCGGGCTCAGGCCCGCCGGACTCCACGCACCAGCAATCGCCATAGCCGCGCTTGCGGATGTTATCGAGCTCGACGTCCTCGCCCTCGTCGCGCAGGGTGTCGAGCACGGACTTCTGGGCCAGG